>CAYQVT010000063.1:0-16045 GCA_964420885.1 uncultured Gammaproteobacteria bacterium | reverse complement strand
GCTTGCATGGTGTCGAATCGAGCATTTAATCCAATGCGCACGTTATCGTATTTATCTACGCCTTGACCGTGTACGCGAAGAGATCGTATTTTTTGCGCTAGGCCATCGTCACTCGTAAATACCGCGCCGCCGTCTCCGTAGCAACCAAGAGGCTTGGCGGGGAAAAAACTTGTTGATGAAATATCGCCTAAAGAGCCAGAAACTCGCCCTTTATAGTGACCTCCGAACCCTTGGGCCGTATCTTCTAGAACAAATAATTCATTTGCTTTTGCAACCGCGTCAATGCCGTCGAAATCCGGCGCCAAACCAAAGAGGTTAACTGGGATGATGCCGCGAGGTTTGAGTTTACCTTCAGATTTAATTCGTTCAACTTCTTGAGCTAGCTTTTGCGGGTCAATGTTAAACGTTTTTGGGTCGATGTCGACAAAAACAGGCGTTGCACCAGCTAGAGCTATAACCTCAGCGGTAGCGAAAAACGTAAACGGAGTAGTAAATACCGCATCGCCCTGGCCAACGTCATAGGCCATCAAACCTAAACTCAAGGCATCGGTACCATTGGAGCAGGTTATGGCATGTTTAGCACCACAAAATTCAGCGAGTTTAGCTTCAAACTCAACAACTTCAGGGCCCATAATGTATTTACCATGTTCAAGTACGCGTTGAATGCCAGCATTTACGTCGTCTTGAATTCGCGCATATTGCGCTTTTAGATCGATAAAAGGAACACTCATTTTAAACCTCTTCAATTAACTTAACTGTCTCGTCAGTCTTATACTTGGTGTCACAACGTGAACACTCTAAATTCTTTGGCAAGCGCTCTCCGCACTTACACATCCAGCCGATTTGCTTTGCAGGATTACCAACCATCAACGCTTGCGATGGCACTGATTTGGTTATCACAGAGCCCGCGCCAACAAAAGCGAATTCACCGATTTCATTGCCACAAACAATGGTAGCGTTGGCACCAATTGTTGCCCCTTTGCGTACTGGGGTCGGCAGATACTCGTTTTTACGAGATACGTGACTGCGAGGCGTAAATACATTTGTAAATACCATGCTCGGGCCACAGAAGACATCATCCTCGAGCTCTACGCCTTCATAAATTGAAACATTATTCTGAATTTTACAGCCATTACCCACCTTAACATTGCCTCCAATGACAACGTTTTGACCGATGTTGCACCGCTCACCAATTTTAGTGCCTGAAATTATATGACTAAAGTGCCAAATGCTCGTATTGTCCCCAATTTCACAACCATCATCGATATACGATGATTCGTGCACAAAGTAATTGTTTTTGTCGGATTTCATGCGCCGTAGTGTAGCTTATGCGTCCATTGCTTGCTGCAATTTATTCAGCACTTTAAGTACTCTCAGGCCTTCGTGCCCGTCAGTTCGTGGGCTGGCTTTAGACGTTACAGAATCTACGAAATGCTGACATTCGTTCTTGAGTGGCTCGGCTTTGGGCAACTCGACAAACTTAGGGTCTGCCTTTACAGCCACTGGGCGTTCGCCCTGCCACTCTACTGAATGCTCGTACTTCGCCAATTTTTGCGACCACTCAGGGTTTGTGTCGTCGAAAACCAACATTGCATCTTCGCCTACAACAACTAATTTTTGCTCTTTAAATGGGTTTAACCATGACACAAATACGTGCGCGCTAACATTATTTTCAAACTTCATTAGCGCCACGGCTTGATCCGCAATCTCTGGATTTAAGTGATTCGCTGATTGCGCCTGAACTGACGTTGGTTCAGAACCGATCAAACCCAAAATCATAGAGATATCGTGTGGCGCAAATGACCAAAGCACATTCTCCTCACTACGCAACAAGCCCATGTTTAAGCGATTTGAATAGATATATCGCAATTTTCCAATTTCGCCAGCATCAATCGAGCGCTTAATTTCTAGCACCATTGGGTGATACCACAATAGGTGACCAACCATAAGTGTTAGACCTAGCTTGTGAGCAAGTTCAATGCACTCAGAGGCATGCGTCTCATCAAGGCAAAGTGGCTTTTCAACATATACATGCTTACCCGAATGTAGGGCTTTAATTATTAGTTGGTAGTGAGTTTCAGCCGGAGTAGCAATCGAAACGGCATCGATGTCGTCATTGGAGAGCACAGCATCATAATCAGTAGTGCCAACTACACCAGGGTATTTCTGCTTGAAATTTTCAACCACCTCTTCAACACCATCGCAAATAGTGTGTAAAACATCAATTGAATGGAAATTACGAATTAAATTTTTGCCCCAGTAGCCGGCGCCTATACATGCAACATTAATCATTTTTTTGGCTTACATTATCCTATAAATTCATCGCGTCGAACGGTAGCTACTCAACCTCAACAAGTCAAGTATCGCAGTAAATTAAATCCCGTCTTCTAAAGAAACCCAGTTCACATTATAATTCGCGGAAATTAAGGAATACCCTACATGCCTGAAACACTTCCAGAAGTATCAATTATAATACCAACTTTTAATGAAGCCGGTTATATAACTGAGTGCCTAAACTCATTATTAGCTGGAAACTATCCAATCAAAAAAATTGAAATACTAGTGATTGACGGAGAGAGTCAAGACAGCACTGTCGACGAAGTAAATAATGTCGCCAATTCTTTCAGTAATATTAGATGCATTCAAAATCCAGCCAAAATTGTTCCTGCAGCCATGAATATTGGCTTAGCCCTCGCATCATATGAAATCATTATATGGTGTGGCGCCCACGCAAAATATCACACCGACTATATTCGCAATTCGGTTGATACCTTAGTCAACACGCAACTCGTTGGGTCGGTTGGTGGGATAATTACACCCATCGCAAAAACACGTGCTGGAGAGGCGATAGCAATTGCTACTAAAAGTAAGTTCGGGATAGGCAAAGCTCAATACCGCCACGCTACCAAAAAAGAAATTGCGGATACCGTTTTCGGCGGATGCTTTTATAAAGCATCCGTGTACAAAGCCGGAGGCTTTGATGAAGCATGGGTGACAAACCAAGACTATGAGTTCAACTACAGAATGAGAACTTTGGTCGGCCCAATTATCTTGGATCCACGAATCCGCTGCGAATACTATTGCAGAGAATCGATTCCCAAACTAGCTCGCCAATACTTTAGATACGGTTTTTGGCGTTATAAAACCCTGATAAAATATCCAACCACGTTTTCATATAAACTTGCGGCGCCAGTGTTGCTGTGTTTCGGCCTCATCGTTTCTTCGTTACTAGTGATTATGGGATCAAACCTAGGATTCGCTTTACCATTTGTTTATTCGGCTGCCTGTATTACAACTTCATTGTATTTAGCGATTCACAACGCCCAAGCGAGACTGGCCATTTTACTACCAGGGATATTTATGACACTTCATATTTCTTGGGGTTTGGGCTTTATCGTTAGTATTCTAAAAAGTGTTTTTAATCATTTACCAAGCCTAAATAGGCTTATTAGTTAGGTCCAGTCGAGACATGGCGCTTACTAAAAGTATTTTTGGAATTTACCATCCTGTACACAAAGCAGCCTTGCTTATAGGGGACTTAACATCACTGGCTTTGGCGTTTTATATCGCCTATAGAATTCGGTTGAATTACGAACCTAATTTTTGGAGTATCGAGTATATTGGTTTATCGTTGATCGTCATCAGCTGCTTATTCCTCGGTGGTGCCTACACAAGCAGAACCGTAAAACAACGCCCTAAGTTGCCTTTAAACACATTTTTTGTTGTCATTTCATCGAGCCTACCAAGCCTTCTATTCATTTACGTTTTAGGGCCGGATCATTTTACAGAATTACTTGGACGTGGAGTCTTCCCCTTTGCACTGTTGGGTTTTGGCATTATTTCGGTGATCAATCGATATGTTTTAAATCACTTATTTCACAAAGGATTAGAAACACGGAATGCGCTATTACTGAGTCGATTTGAGTTAAGCCAGCGGCTTTCTGATACCCTTAAAACCTCAGGCAGTCTAATCGAGCTAACGAGATCGGCCCAGTTATGCCGATCAAAATTTCCTGCTGGAGGATTAAGCGCTCTAGTAATTGCACCCGACTACTCTCCTAACGAAAAGGAGCAACAAGCATTATTAGATTATCGACTTGCTGGCGTTCCGATCTACTCGTTATCCGACTTTTTCGAAAGCTTCCTGTATCTGGTTCCGGTACAAGAGATTAATAACGATTGGTTTATTCGATCACAAGGTTTTACCATGTTGCACAGTTCAGTCGCTCTGAGAATCAAGCGCGCCATCGATATCGTTGGCGCGCTCTCGCTACTTATAGTCACTATACCAATTACCCTGCTCACCGCGATTATCACCAAGGTAAGTTCCCCTGGGCCAGTGTTTTTTTCCCAAACAAGAGTTGGAAAAAAAGGAGAGGAATTCAACATTTACAAATTTCGCACGATGCATGTGAATGCAGAAAGATCCGGCGCGCAATGGGCCGGCAAAAATGATGGACGCATTACTCCTTTTGGGGGTTTCTTTCGCAAATCCCGAATTGATGAACTACCTCAATGCTGGAATATTTTACGCGGCGAAATGAGCATCATCGGGCCGCGTCCAGAGCGCCCAGAATTCACTTCTTCGCTTGCCAAAAAAATACCATATTACGATTTAAGACACGTTGTTAAACCAGGACTAACGGGCTGGGCACAGGTGAGTTACCCTTACGGTGCATCAGTAGAAGACGCACTAAGGAAACTTCAATACGACTTGTATTACATCAAAACTTATTCACTGTTGCTGGATCTAAATATCGTGCTACGCACTATTCTAATCACATTAAGGCTCGGCGGTCGTTAAGGCAAATGGCTGAACTTATATTTCTTGTGATCTACTGGAGTCTGTTGATAATTCCAGGTGCCGCGCTTGCGAAAATAGTCGATAAAGAAACTAGTCTTGGGCCGCTTTCATGGATCGCGCTTTCCTATATTATCTTTGTTCTAACATTCATCACTTTCAACTATTTTCAATTACCCGCGTCCGCGTTTGCGTGGCTAATTTTTGCGATTACGCTAAGTAGTAGTCTTGTCCTTATAAGTACTCTGCACACTAGCTCTAGAGACGATACCCTCTGGAAAATTCCGAGCCTTGGGATTCTAGTACTGTCGGGTCTTTATCAAATATTAATTGGTTCTTTCAATGAAGTGCCATCGGATCTCTATACTCACTTAGAAAACTTCCAACGCGCGTCCACTAAGCTAGCCGAAAATTCGCTCGGGGCGAATTTGACTTGGATACAGATATTCAAACAAAAATCAGGAGTCTTTTATTATCTTGTTTCATTCGCAAATCAAGTATCTAAATGCGACACTCGTTCGCTAATAGAACTGGTTGATTTTAGTAATCGTACGTTATTTCTGATAGCCGTTTTCTGCTTCACTAAAACGTTGTTTAAGTACCAAAAAGATAATAATGCAGTCGCTTGTTTAGCGATTATTTTTATCTCACTTCATATGGGAATCAGTGTTTTCGCGTATATCCGCTATTACAGTTTTGCTCCCACAATGCTGGCGATGGTTATCTATTTTTTTGCATTATCCATATTTTTAACACACCTTAGGAGCCGCGCTTCTTTCAAATCAATTGTAGTGAAATCTAGCCTACTAATCTGCGCGTTAGCCGCAACAGCAGCTGTTCACACCCAAGAAGCAATGTTTATCACCATCTCGGTTTTCAGTGTTTCTTTGCTAGCTATGTTCAGTCGATTACTGCGATTTTCTGGACCACATTTATATAACGCTGGGCACACCACTCTAATAACAAGCGTGGGTGTATTATTTTTTACGGCAATTTATTTGTATTCAGCTGACAACCTCATTCGAGCACCGAATGCACATTGGCGATTATGGGAATTCGGCCAGAGCTTCTGGTTCTTTCCACAAATAACCACACTTAACTTAAAATTTCAGTTCATTCAGGTAGTCACACTTTGGGGCGTACTGGTCTATCTATTATTTTTTATAAATATCAAGCGTTATCGTAATAACCTATTTGTATTAGCGGGTATGCTTACCCCTCTAATTACATTCTTGAACCCCTTTTTTATTGATACGTTTCTTCGGCACTACAATTCAACCACGGTCTGGCGGCTTTGCTATCTTTTGCCTATACACTTTGTGGCCGCCGACCTTTTTGTTCACTATGCCAAGCAACTATACAACGCATTTAATTTTAAAAAAGGTGTTTCCTTATTGGTTCTATCATCATTGATTTTGTTGCTTACGCCGATAAACAATACTTGGCGAGGCCTGCATTTTAGTCGAGCTCCGACACTGATAACATCCGATACAAATTTAGGTTATAAGCACTACAACGATCTCCTTGATTTCCTATCAACGCTGCCAAATCCAGAAACGGTACTCACTGATCCAATGCTCGGGTATATGGTGAGCAGTTTAAGTAAGCATTACTCGGAGCGGAGAAAATTTTTTCGTAATGACAAGTTTAAGCGTTTTTCATTTTATAATTATGATGACAACCCATTAGATAGATACACTAATCATCTTTTGATAATAAACCGCCGAACAAAGAGCGACAGTAATATTGGGGCTCTTTCAGGCCATTGGCGCAAAAACGAATGGCCTGAAACGGAGCATTATTACCCAGAAGCGCTACTTCAACATGTAAGTTCAAGACCATCGGTATTTGAACCGCTTTGGTCGAATAATGAAGTATCCGTCTTTCGAATCAATTAGTGAAATAACAGTGGTGGCAAGCGCATCACAGAACTAAGTTGAGCACTTATCCGATTAATCCCTAATTGTTACCCCTTCTTTTCTTTAACATCAAGAAGGGTTTTTCCAACACGATGTAACTGGCGTAGGCAAAGCAATAGGAAGAAAGTAAAACCGTGAAGAATAGAGTTTCTGCCGTTACTCCATGTTGCGAAATTTTGAAACGGATGCTCATATGAATGATATAGATGCTATAACTGAGCAGCCCGATATGTCTTAAAAACCAGACCGTCAAAAATCTATTTACGAGGCGTCCTTCAATAGAAATAGCCGCTAAAAACAAAATGGTAAACGCAAAAAACCAAAATTCTGGATGACTCCAACCATTCAATCTGAATCCTTCTGGAACACCTTTAAAAATATTAGACCAGAAATTCTCGATCATATACGTCGATGCTAATACCAAAGCTAACAACACCATCATCGCAAAAAAAGATAATAAAGTTGCAACCCAGTCTCTAGAAACCGCAGTCTGCCACCATCTAGCTTTATGCACGAACGCAGCAAACATGCCTCCTAGAAACATCCAAAAATAGAAACTCACGGATTTTCCCACCATCATATCTATCTGATGGTAGTCCTTGTACGTATAAGACAGGAGTATCAATCCGCATAAGAATCCTAATCTAAATATTGACGATCTAATAAAACTCAGTAAAACCACTACGAAAGGGAAGAGTAAATAGAACCGAACTTCTTCCGCAACACTCCAAAAATGGTTCCAACCTTTAATAAAACTAATATTCCACAATAACCAGTCAAGTGGCGCCGACATCCATAAATAAATAATTAGACAAGCACCCCAGTAGGCGGGCACGATTCTTAATATGCGATTGAGAAAATATTTTGTAATAGCTGACCGGTTTCTAAGGGTACTCGGTTCATCAACATACGGTAAAGTGAGCACCAATCCACTTAAAAAGAAAAAAAGTAAAACGCCTAAACTTCCTTGACCATACATACCAAACGCTGATGTATGACTCATCAATACAATCAGTACTGCAATTCCCCTAAGTCCGTCTAATTCTAAATAACTAAAACCCAGCGAAGATTGTTTGTGTTTAACGTCGTTTATCGGAGACAGCAAAAACTTATACATCAACAATAATACTCCTTATACCACTCAGCAAAACGCCTAACCCCTTCATTAACCGACACACTTGGTTGATATCCAAAATCCCGCTTCATCGCCTGCGTATCGGCCATCGTTCTTGGCACGTCGCCATCCTGCATCGGCAACATATTTATTTTTGCTTCTACCCCTAAATGCTCACTCATGCATCTTATGAATTCCATTAACGGTACTTTTTCGCCTCGCCCAATGTTGTAGATCCTAAAATTAGATGCAGAAGTTTGACTGCTGACTACATCCACAACTCCTTTGGTAATGTCATCAATAAACGTGAAATCCCGAATCATATTACCGTTATTGTAAACAGGGATCGCTTCTCCGTTGAGCATTCGAGATGCAAACCTGAACGGCGCCATATCTGGGCGTCCCCAAGGGCCATAGACTGTAAAAAACCTTAATCCAGTGCAACGAATACCATATAAATGAGCATAACTGTGTGCCATTAATTCGTTAGCTTTTTTGGTAGCTGCGTAAAGCGACACCGGATTGTCTACACGATCGCCTTCTGAAAATGGAAAGTCTTTGTTGGCACCGTAAACCGAGCTTGACGAGGCGTATACCAAATGGGCCACCTTGCTTTGGCGGCACCCCTCTAGCACATTCGCAAACCCCACCAAATTTGAATCAATATAAGACTGGGGGTTCTCTAAGGAATAACGGACTCCCGCTTGCGCTGCCAAATTAACCACAACATCAAACTGATGCTCGGCAAACAACTTCTCCATCGCCGCTCTATCATCAATATCGAAGTTTAGTATTGAGAATTGGGAGGCGTTTTTGTGTCGAGATACCTTTTCGAGTCGAGCTATCTTCAAGTTGACATCATAATAATCATTTAGATTATCCACGCCAACGACGGTGTGCTCTAAGCTTAATAAGGCTCGACTGAGATCAGCGCCGATAAACCCGGCCGCGCCAGTGACAAGAATTAACATCTTCGAATCCTTCGAGCAGCAATCCGCTGCATCTATTTTATTTACAATAATTACGCCTAGTATATATTACAATCAACAACATAATGACTCGTCTACTAGGTCTATTTTGCTTATCTTGGCAAGCCTATTGGATTCAGCGCTAAAAAATTAGTTTTCAAATGGATGCATCTCTAAAAATCATTTCAGCACGATGGATTATTCCGGTAGTGCCAAGAAATACCGTACTCGAGCACCACTCGGTGGTTGTCAACGATGGTATAATTATTGATATCTTACAAACAGAATTGGCGCTGCGAAAGTACCCTTCGGCTGAGCTCACCGACAGAGGTTCGCATGCGTTAATTCCAGGGTTTATCAACGCGCATACGCATTCAGCAATGAGCCTTTTTCGCGGTATTGCCGATGATATGCCACTTATGGAATGGCTAGAAGGTCATATATGGCCGGCCGAGGCGAAATGGATTACTCCTGATTTTATGCGCGATGGTACTCAATTGGCTGTAGCGGAGATGTTGCTCAGTGGTACCACTTGTTTCAATGATATGTATTTTCATTCAGACACGGTCGCTCGCGTTGCTCAAGACATGGGAATTAGAGCTTTTGTTGGGATGATTGTGTTGGATTTCCCAAGCGTTTGGGCGGCAAATCCTGAAGAATATTTTGAAAAAGGCATGAGAGTTCACGATGGTGTCAGGTCTCTTTCGCGTGTTAACACTACCATGGCTCCTCACGCCCCTTACACGGTTTCGGATGGCCCGCTAGAAACGGTGCGCACCTATGCTGATGAGCTGGATATTCCCATCCATATGCACGTTCACGAAACGGCCGATGAAGTTACCACCGCCGAAGAATCTCTTGGGGCCAGACCCTTAGCAAGACTCCATCAATTAGGCTTATTAAACCCGCGAATGATGGCGGTACATATGACTCAGTTGAACGATGAAGAGATCGCCCTATCAGCTCAGCAAGGTATCCACATTGTTCATTGCCCCGAATCCAACTTAAAGCTGGCTAGTGGCCAGTGCCGAGTCGCCGATCTTTTGTCCGCTGGCACAAATGTTTGTTTGGGAACAGACAGTGCTTCGAGTAACAACGATTTGGATATGTTAGCCGAAATGCGTTCAGCATGTTTGATTGCCAAAACGACGGCTAACGATGCGCGCGCAGTTCCTGCGTGGCAGGCGCTAGAAATGGCGACAATCAATGGCGCAAAGGCACTCAATGCAGATAGCGAAATCGGTTCATTGGAAACTGGAAAATCCGCCGACATGGTTGCGATTGACCTAAATCACCTATCGACTCAACCGGTTTATAACCCAATTTCGCAAATTGTTTACAGTGCTTCCAGAGAGCAAATAAGTGATGTATGGGTTGAAGGCCGTGCACGTGTGGCCAACAAGGTATTACAAAACGTAGATGTTTCCCAGATTATTAGCAACGCCGCCCAATGGGGTGAGAGACTTAACAATCATGACTAAAGCAGTTGATGCGGCGACCAATGTCGACCCAAACGAAATAAAAAAATTCGAAGATTTAGCCTCTCGCTGGTGGGATCCTGAGAGCGAGTTTGCACCACTGCATGCTATCAACCCTCTGCGTACCGATTACATTAATCTGCATTCCCCAGTGAAAAATTTAAACGTTCTAGACGTAGGTTGTGGAGGTGGTTTGGTTAGCGAAGCTTTATCATCGATGGGGGCTGAAGTGACTGGCATAGATATGGGCGAAGCACCATTAAATGTCGCTAAGCTTCACTTGCTTGAAACGGGTGAAAACGTCGAATACATTAAAGTTACTGCAGAAGAACTTGCTAAACAACGACCGGAACAATACGACATTGTGACTTGTCTTGAAATGTTAGAACACGTACCGAATCCAAGTTCAGTCATGGATGCTTGCGCGAAAATGGTGAAGCCTGGTGGTGATGTATATTTTTCGACCATTAACCGGAATCCAAAGGCTTGGTTATTCGCCATTGTAGGAGCTGAGTATGTACTCAACTTGCTGCCTCGAGGCACGCACGAGTACGACAAGTTAATTAAGCCATCAGAACTGAGTCAATACGCTCGCCAAGCTGGGTTAGAAATGCAGAGAATGATTGGTCTTCATTACAACCCGTTGACCAAAGCGTATAAATTAGCCGCAGGTGTGGACGTCAACTACATGATACATTGCACCAAGCCGAACTGATTAGGGTTCGAATTTCTATACTCACCCATTGGAATTAAGCAAATGGAATTAAGAGCAGTCCTATTAGATTTAGACGGCACCTTGGTAGACACCGCTCCCGACATGGTGGGGTCACTTAATCGGCTATTAAACTCCTATGACATGCCTGAAGCACCTTATGAAACCGCCAATAAAATAGTATCAAACGGCGGTAAGGCATTAGTCGAACTAGGGTTTGGTAATACGACCAGCACGAATGGCATTCCCGCGACCAATCAATTAGTTCAAGAATTCCTGATCGATTACAAACAACACGTCGCAGAGGATAGTTTTGTTTATAAAGGCATGAATGATGTGCTGGATTATTGTGAAAACACCGGACTGAAATGGGGAGTTATCACCAACAAGCCGCTTCACCTAGCAAAAGATCTGCTTGATGGGTTAGGGCTGCTCAATCGATGCTCCATATTGCTCGGTGGTGACAGCCTTCCAGTAAAAAAACCAGATCCAGTACCTATGTTACACAGCTGCATGGTTCTAAGCCTCGCGCCAAGCGAATGTCTATACGTAGGCGACCACGTTCGCGATATACAAGCAGGTAACGCAGCAGGTATGGATACCGCTGCTGCTCTTTGGGGCTACATCGCCGATCATGAGCAACCCGAAAACTGGAATGCTAACTTTATGCTAAGAAGCCCATCTGGCTTACTGAATTTAGTTAAAGAAAAACGCCCTACGGCTTGAAGTTTATGCTCCTTGTCGACATCATAGCACCGGCCTAATACACCTTGTTCAACACTATAATTTACCTGCTCACCGCTCTACTTTATGACTCAATTCGATTGGCAAAACTATCAAGCCAAGTCGCAAGACTTTAACGATAAAATCATCTTAATCACCGGCGCCGCCGATGGTATTGGTAAGGCCGTGACCGTCGCCCTAGCTGAGCATGGTACTACCGTGTTAATGCTGGACAAAAAAGCTCGTCACTTAGAAAAACTGTACGACGACATAGTTGCACGCGGGTATGCTGAACCAATAATTCTACCGGTTGATTTGATGGACGTTACCCCTGAGTCTGCAACCGAGTTGGCACAGGCCGTACACGATGACATAGGTCGGCTTGATGGTATTTTGCACAACGCAGCGGATCTAGGTTCTCCTAGCCCGCTAGATCAATATGACATGAACTATTGGAATTCGGTGATGCACACCAACTTACAAGCGCCGTACATTTTGACCCGCGCGTTATTGCCCTTGTTAAAACAAGATCACACCACCAATATTTTATTTACTTCTGCCAAGGTTGGTCGCCAAGCTGAAGCTTATTGGGGAGCATACAGCATTGCCTATGCGGGTATAGAAGCGCAAATGACCATTTGGGCGGAAGAGCTTGAAAACGTGTCAAACATCAAGGTCAATTCTATCGACCCTGGCGCCGTGAGGACCAGATTCAGGCGGCGCTCCCACCCGGGTGAAAGTCAAGAATCACTGCCGGCCCCTAAAGACATCACACTTGCGTATCTCAAAATCCTCTCTGAAACGAACCGTTTCCACGGCACCAAGTTAGCGATCTGAGAAACAAACATTATTTTTTAAACAGAAAACTTGGGAGTTTGGCTGCGAATTTAATTATGAAGAAGCTTAATGGGTTGCGTTTTAACCCTAATTTTCTGAGAGCCAAATAAGATTCCCAATTTCCATGGGCCATCGATCTAAGGCTATTATTAGTTACTCCTCCCAAGCGCATTCGCACCCAAAGCGCTGGCGTGTATTTGCTGGTAATGCTGTGGACCTCGAACGCTCGAGCACAAAACTCTAAATCGGACTGGTAGCGTAACTCTGTATTAAACAAGCCTACCCTTCCATACACTCGAGATTTAAGATAAAAAGTTGGGTGAGCCGGCATCCAGCCGTCAAAGCATAAGCCTTTTTTATAGTCTCTCGAACGCCAATACCTGGTTACTTTCGCTAAGTCATTGGCCTTTACGTAGACCAAATCAGAATAACAAGCATCTAACGATTGATCTTTATGAATCTCGGCAATTTGTGCAATAACGGTGTCATCTTGTAGGACATCATCGGCGTTCAACAAACCGATAACGTCACCCGTCGCACATCGAATGCCCTTATTCATTGCATCATATATCCCTTTATCGGGTTCGCTTATTAGAGTCGAAACCCTTTCAGAGTTTGCCTCAATGGCCTTTAAAGTGCCGTCGGTGGATGCCCCGTCGATCACTATATGTTCGATATCGGCATAGGTTTGACAAGCAACGGATTGTAGGGCATCACCGATGGTTTTCTCTGCATTGAACGCAACCGTAATTATCGAAATTTTCATGCTTGACCGAGCTAGGTCTTGGGTGAGCCACGACCTTTTGAAAAGCCAGAACTTGAGGGGCGCGA
Source organism: uncultured Gammaproteobacteria bacterium (assembly GCA_964420885.1). Classification (GTDB taxonomy): domain Bacteria; phylum Pseudomonadota; class Gammaproteobacteria; order Arenicellales; family Arenicellaceae; genus Arenicella. The sequence continues at coordinate 2,662 of CAYQVT010000063.1, read as the reverse complement.
GCGCTGAGGTCGACCACTTTCCGATCGTCGGCTTCGACCTTTAGCGACCGTTTTTTTGCCCGATGATTTGCTAAAGTGTTTGCGTGTACCTCGACTGCGTTCGCTGTCTGTAGACACCGATCGCATTGCTGAACGACCCGCTTCTTGAGGTTTACGAGCTCTTTGGGTGGGCGAAGACTGATGATTCGCAGAGGAGTACAATTGCCCGGCAAAATCGCTTTCAATACCGACAGAAGTGATTAACTTCTCAAGTTGTTTTGGCGCAATATTAGCGTGCTGGCCTCGCTTGACCTCTCGTGTTAGCTTTATTGTTCCATAGCGAATTCGTTTCAGTCGAGAGACAGTATGCCCGACCGCGTCCCACATGCGGCGAACTTCGCGATAGCGCCCTTCTTTGATAACCACTCGATACCAATGATTAGTGCCTTCGTCGGCCATATCCGACGCCAGAACCCGTTCAAACTTAGCCGGTTTCCCATCAATATCTACGCCATCATAAGTCAGTTTTTTAATGGTTTCTGGTGTTGCCGAGCCTCTAATACGCACTAGATATTCACGCTCCAATCCGGTGGATGGGTGCATCAATTTATTCGCTAATTCTCCGTTATTGGTTAGCAATATTAAGCCGCTTGTATTTATATCTAATCGACCTACGGACACCCAGCGCCCGCCTGGTATACCGGGTAAATTCTCGAAAATAGTTGGGCGCCCTTTTGGGTCTTTTCGAGTACAAATTTCGCCTTCAGGCTTATGATAGATTAGAGCTTTAACTTTCTCTCCGCTAACCTCGCTCAAACTCATCAGTTTGCCATCGACCAAAATTCGGTCTGACGCGCTGGCTCGATCACCAAGTTTTGCGCGTCGGCCATTAACCGAAACACGGCCATCGCTAATCCACTTTTCTATTTCACGCCGAGAACCCATTCCGGCGTGGGCGAGCAGCTTCTGTAATTTATCACTCATTCGGAGTCAAGGAGTCTTCCGGTGTGTCCGGATCTTCATTGTTAGAATGTTGTGATTCTGCACCATCAACGACGTCATTATCTTCAATTCGTGAGCCTTCGCCCTGAGCATCATCACCATCCGGATGAAGCTCTATCACATCCGCCTTACCAGCCATATCTTGCTTTTGCTTAGCGGCTTCATCATCGTCTTGCACACCATCCATAGGTAGGGTTAAATTCATATCTTTGGCAATTTCCCCAAGCGCTCGCTTATCCATAAGCTCAGGCAACTCTCGCAGGCTTGTCATATTAAAATACTCTAGAAACCCTTGAGTTGTTCCAAACAAAGCAGGCCTTCCCGGAACATCGCGGTGGCCAATTTGTGATATCCAATCACGTTCTTCTAGCGTTCGAATAGTATCACTACTAACCCCGACGCCGCGAATCTCTTCAATATCTCCCCTCGTCACGGGTTGTCGATAAGCGATGATGGATAAGGTTTCAAGTAAGGCCCGAGAATATCTTGGCGTTTTATTTCCACCAAGTTTACGTAACCAAGGCGAGTATTTTTCTTTGCTTTGATAACGCCAGCCTTTGCCGATTCGGCGCAACTCTATACCTCGGTACTCACACTTTTCTTGTAAACCAATGATCACATTTTGAATATCCACTTTGCTCGGTTGAGCATCTTCGGGGAACAAGGCAGAAATATTCCTAACGCCTAGTGGGGTTTTCGAGGCGTACAAGGCCGCTTCGATAATATTCTCGAGCTCACTATCAACAGGTGTGTCTCCTTTGTCGTCATTATTGCGCAAATCAACATTCAGTTGGTCCGCTTCGGCGTCTTTTTGCATGTTCAAATCTTTTTGTTTCATTTTAAAAAATTCATCTTGTTCGCTAGTCAAGCCTCCCTCAGTCATTGGGGCTTGTCGCTTAAGCCGCTCTTCTTATATGAATCGGCGCCATTGGTTCGGTCTGAACAACAACCAGCATATCGTCTCTAAACAATTCTAATAAGGCGATAAAAGAAACCACTACACCCAAACGACCCTCCTCTTTGCTAAATAGTTCGCCAAAGCTGACGTACTCTTTTTGTTGTAAGAGCTGCAAAATATTAGTCATGCGTTCACGCAGGGACAGGGTATCTCGAGATACAAACATGTGTTTGTTAGCGTCTGCACGATCAACAATCGATTGAAACGCCTTTACCAACTGATCTAAGCTAACTTGGGCCTTTACCTCGGGAGGATTCGGGTCATCAAATAGCACCTCAGACTTGAAGATATCTCGATCTAACCTTGGCCGATCGTCTAGTTGATTAGCCGCTTCGCTAAAACGTTCGTATTCTTGTAAACGGCGCACCAACGCTGCCATCGGATCTTCCTCGTCGTCTAGCTCACTCTTAGGCTTTGGCAACAGCATTCGTGACTTAATTTCGCCTAGCAGCGCCGCCATTACCAGGTACTCTGCGGCGAGATCTAAATTTGCTGCACGCATTAGCTCAACATAGCCCATGTATTGACGAGTGATATCGGCCACCGGAATATTTAGAATGTCGAGGTTTTGCTTACGAATTAGATATAGTAATAAGTCCAAAGGCCCTTCAAAACTCTCAAGTACAACCTCTAGGGCATCTGGCGGAATGAATAGATCTTGAGGCCACTCATTCATAACCTCGCCCATCACTACGGCTCTAAGTGTTGCGCTGTATGCGGCAT
>CAYQVT010000062.1:12405-16059 GCA_964420885.1 uncultured Gammaproteobacteria bacterium | reverse complement strand
GTTCACGCATTGCCCTCTGATGCTTTATTAATTAGCGCGGCCGTACTGTGAGCCTCATCGAGCTTCAATAAAAAGTTAGCCGTGTTAGGCAGTTTTTTCAATGCATGTTCTGTCAGACGTTGGTAATGCTGAATAAATCGCTTGAGCTGCATTGGGCTCATCGTTTGGGTTGCGCTTTTTCCTTGTGAGTATAGTTGCTTAATTAGCTTGTCTTCTTGTAATTGTCGCCAGCGATACACGCAGTCGAAGCTTGGAGCTTGTAGTACAATTAAGCAATCGAGCATTTTGAAAAGTAGGGCGTACTCATTTGCTAACTTGTCGTTGACGAAGTGACGCCAGATGCAGTCGGAGTCTTCGTTTTTCTCTAGTGAGTTAATCGCTGGTTCTAATTCCTGGCTTTCTTGTGGCGGTATGCCTACACACCACCCCTCGAAGATCAAAATATCGATGGGGCTCTGGGTGCGTATCCAGTCTGACTCTGGTTTGGGGTTGTCGAGTGATTTATCGAATACCGGAAGCGTTAAGCTCTGTGCTGATCGCAGTCGGTTAAACTGTTCGACTATTGCTTCGACGTGGTGGGTGCCCGGCACGCCACGAGTTTGCAGAAGAGGGTGAACATCGTTTGCCAGCTGACTGCGATCGATTTGCGAGAGATAGAAATCGTCTATTGAACAAACGGCTGTATTTAAGCCAAACTCGGCCTCTAAAAGCAGTTTTAAAAATACCGCGGTGGTGCTTTTTCCGCTGCCTTGTGTTCCTTGAATACCAATTATCATCGGCGGCATTGAAAGTTTGTTTCTGTTTAACTGATTTGCGATGGGTAACAAATACTGTTCAACAACCGTCATATAAGACTCAGGTAAAGTATGCTGCGATATCGCTTGGTATGCTAATTGTCGTGTGGCGGGTCGCAACTTTGAATATTCCAATTTATCGTGAGTTTGTAGGCTTTTGTCTTTTATCCTTTTTATAATAGCAAGAGACATGCCAACCCAAAAATAACGTCAAAATACGCTTAAATTGAAGAGTATGATCTACATATGCACCAAGATGGTGCAAAAACCAATGTTGTGCATTCGCGCTGATTGGAACAGCGATTGAAGCGGATATCTCGAGCTAAGTAACAGTCTCTAAGATTTGACTGCTCGAAATGGCCTAACTTAGCTCAAAACATAAGCGGTAAGAGTAGACTGTAAAGCGGTCAGCGTCTGGTCACCTTGATCGAAATCCTCTTCCGACGCCGATAGAAAAATAATCACCGGCAATGGCACCGAGATTGCCTTGGCTATTTTCTCAAGAGTGGCGAAGTTTATGTTTCGTTTGTCTCTTTCTAGACAGCTTATATAAGAAACCGATAAGCCAGTCATGGTGGCAACATCTTCAAGCGTTAGCGCGCGTTTATGCCGTAGTTTTTTCAATGTATCGCCTACTTTCATGTTCGCTTTTTCGATCGAAAATTTTTATCAAATTATCATGTCATTTTGACAAATAGTCAAACAAAAACACTATATATTGTGTTACGATTCCTCTCCGATTCTAGATATAGTAATAAATGCCCTACATTATAACTAGAACGTAAAAAAGCAAACAACGGTACGCAGTGTGAACCCACAATACTGCCAAAGCCGCATAAGAACGATAAAAGAGATCAACCATGGTAAAAAAAATCGAAAGCAAAATCACCGGCTACCAAGTGAAAACCGCCGATGCTGAACCGGTAGAGCCCGCGCGCATTGCCACCGCTGAAGAAAACCAAGCAGCTCAACAAAAAGCCGAAGTAGTGCGCATGCACGAATCGGTGCAGCGCCCAGACATGCTGGTAGGGTCAACTTACAAGGTGAAAACCCCAGTGACTGAGCACGCGATGTACATCACTATTAATGACATCATTCTAAACGAAGGCACCGAGCACGAAGCTCGCCGCCCGTTTGAAGTGTTCATTAACTCAAAAAACATGGACAACTTTCAATGGGTAGTCGCACTAACACGATTAATCTCGGCCGTATTCAGAAAAGGTGGTGACACGACCTTCATGGTTGAAGAACTAAAAGCCGTGTTTGATCCCAAAGGCGGCTACTTCAAACCCGGCGGCATTTTCATGCCGTCCATCGTCGCCGAAATTGGTCACGCCATTGAACGCCACATGCAAATGATTGGCATGATTAAAGCCGATAACTTAGACGACCATCAAAAAGCCTTCTTAGAAAAAAAGCGCGCTGAGATTGATGCGGCTCAGGGTAAGAGTGACGGAGGTGAAGTTGAGCAGGGCAGCTTCCCAGATAGCGCTACTGTTTGCACCAAGTGTAATACCAAGGCTGTGGTGTTGATGGATGGGTGTATGACTTGTTTGAGTTGTGGGGATAGTAAGTGTGGTTGACCTCTTGAAACTGTAAACTTTCCTTGAAGTTGGTTTTTTAGGGCCCCGATAAACGTTTGTTTATCGGGGCTTTTTTAATTCCCTATCCATATTGATAAAGTGTAGCGCTTCGTTGGTGCTGGGCTAATAAGAAGAAACATGATGATAGTAAAATAAAACTTAGAACAAGTTTCAGCGCCAAATTATTCGCGAGTAGTAGTTCCGATGATCCGATATAGATGAAGCGGTGAGAATTTAACTAAACACCATTGATTGATTTTGAGTAATAGGGAGTCTATGCTTTCAAAACTCCATAATAGTGTAGGATTAGTATCATGGTCGGTTTCAAAATTTCGGTAGCGGCATTTCTTCTTTTTGTAGTGTTATCAGACAATGCTATTGCAAAGAGGGTCTACGAAAAACAGGCGCCACCAAGAGAATTGACCGCCGAACAGGCGAAGGTCGCATCCACTAATTATCAAAAATATTGTTCATTGTGTCATGGTGAAAACCGAGAAGGTTATACGAATGATCACGCGCCGTCTCTTCGCTCAAAATCACTTTTTGAAGCAGGAGTACCCCATTCAATTCTAAGACCTATTTCTTACGGTAGGCAAGGTACGGCGATGGCCGGTTACTTAGACGATGTGGGTGGCCCTATGACACTTGATGAGGTTTGGGATTTAACGTATTGGTTGTTTTGGGAGTCTGGCGCGGAACGGGTTAAACTTTCTGAGAATGAAGTAATCGGAGATTCACGTCGCGGCGAGGTTATCTATCAAGAAAATTGTGCCTCATGCCATGGTGTAGACGGTGAGGGTGTAAACGCCCCTGCGTTGGGTAACCAGTCTGCACTTGCCCATAATAAAGATGAATTTATTCGCTATACCATCGAAAAAGGTCGAGACAGGACGCCGATGGCTGCTTATGCAGACATCTTGTCAGAAGCCGACATCGATAATGTCACCGCATTTATTAGGAGCAAGGCAAGCGGTTGGAAGGCCGAGAAGCCAATACTAAATGAACTTCCTACTCCCGATCAATATGTTCTTAATCCAGACGGTGATGACCCCAGCTTTGAGCTTGACCAAGGTATCTATGTGTCGTCGGTCGACCTTCATCAAGCAATCGAAGACAAGAGGCGAATGATATTGCTGGATACACGAGTTCCATCGGTGTGGCAAAGGGCGCATTTAAAGGGGGCTATTCCGTTTCCGTACTACACTGACCTAGTTGAGAAAGTAAAGGATTTGCCAAAAGACGTACAAATTGTCGGCTATTGTTCATGCCCACGAGCC
>CAYQVT010000062.1:9888-12395 GCA_964420885.1 uncultured Gammaproteobacteria bacterium | reverse complement strand
GCTACTGAGCACATCGTTCGCCGGTTAAGAGGGATGGGCTATGATAAAACGGCCGTGCTTTACGAGGGTATTTTCGGATGGATGAATCTTGGTTATCCGGTTGTAAGGGCTGGAGGTATCGGCGGTGGCACTGAAGATACGGAGCAATGATTGCAATCGAAAGGGTCAGGCTCGATTGAAAATAGTAAATCTGGTATTTCTTAGCAACCATCAAAATTGCAAACGTTATTGCGACCTTAAGCTTACCTAAGCTCGAAGCTTATCCAGCAACGTTTGCTGCTTACCCTGCCAATTTTCAAATTCCTCAGAATCTTGCCAAAGCTCTTTGAGCTCCGATTCTTTTAATATTCGCTCGACCACCTGAATAGCTTGGATTGAGTGCGCGGTGTTTACCTGTGGTTTTTTTGCAAAGATAAACCCCTTTTTGGTGTTTAACCAAGTCTGTACATTCTCAGGCGTGATGGAGTAATCAGATGACACTGCTGCGGCAACCACTTCGCTGGCGGTAAGGGCCTCTGAGTATTCTTCGATTTGTAAATAGCCTGTATTTCGATGGATGCGATCGATCGGCGACATCAAAGCTTTAACTCCTTTAGATTTCTCTAACGCCGCAACCCAATCGGCGGCAATGTCATTGGAAAAATTATCTGTACACCAGGCGCCCATATTTTTGTTCTCATGTTTTTTGTTTACGGCCCTACTTTAGCAAATACCGATTAAAAAATTTATAAGAGAGATAGAGCCAAATGGGTCAGACTGGTTCGAGCTTGACCCTTTTGGTTCAAATTTTACGAAAAGTAACGATCAAGATCGGATGAGATTAATATAATCAAGTGCCTTGCTGAACATTTATACGTCTAGCAATTTATACAAACCATTAACCTAAGTAAGGTGAACCGATGACAGTTGCACGAGTTACAGAAATTTCTTCTTCCTCTAAGAAAAGTTTTGAGGATGCTATTGAGAATGGCGTTGAACGAGCATGTAAAACGCTTAAAAATGTCACTAGCGCGTGGGTCAAAGACCAAGAAGTCAGTATTAAAGACGGTAAAGTTGATCGATTTATCGTCAAAATGAAAATCAGTTTTGTACTGGAAAACGATTAGGGTCAAATCCTAAAAAAAGGCGCGCTACCAATTCGGAAGCGTGCCTTTTTTATGCCCGAAATTAGCGGTCAAGACATAACAATATACGAAGGAGTACATGAGTCAGACTCGATTGAAAATCACGACTGACAATTGAAAGCTTGCATATTATTTTGAGCCTAGCTTTCATGGTTGGTTGGTTCATGTCTCACGACTGAGTTGGACACCTACAAGTAGCTTTCATATGAATCAAAGGAGAAAGGCTCGTTAAGGAATAAAACTTATTATGCCTGATCGTTATTCTTCTTAGCTCTCATGATACGGCGGAAAAGTAGCTTGCTTCAAAATTAATCAGCTTAGATCTCGCTTTTGTCTAATCCGTAAATCTCGAGGCTTAGACTTATCGAGAATTTGACTATACCAGTTCATTGCCGATAGATTGTTGCGTTGAATGGATTAGTTAATACCTCAGTTTTATGCTGTATAAATATGTGTGACAGCTCACTGTTCGACAGTTCTTTCACACTGCTATCTATCATAATTAGGTAGCCAGCATTTTTATCGCCTCTTCAGCTCCTTGTACCGCTGCTTCGGCGTTAAAGGTAAGTGCTTCTGCGCCAATGGTTTCAATATCGGCTATCCCCAAGAAATCCAAAAGTTCACGTACCCAAGGCGTTAAGAAATCCGCAGGGCTGTCAATCGGTATGCCACCGGTAGCCACGGCCACATAGGCTTTCTTGTTTTCAAGTAACCCTATGGGGCCATTCTCTGTGTATTGAAAGGTCACACCGACTCTTGCAATCAGGTCGGCCCAGGCCTTTAAGCTTGCCGGAACCGAGAAGTTGTACATTGGCGCACCTATCACGACGATATCGCTTGTCGAGATTTCCTCGACAATTTTATCTGACAGAGCAATTGCTTGGTTCTGCTCGTTGCTACGGTCTTCGTCAGGTGTGAAATAGGCTTCGATCATGAATTCGCTAACGAATGGCAAGCCTTGGCTTACGTCGCGATAAATCACTGAAGTATTGTCATCGCTGAACCTCTGAACTAAAGACTGGCTCAGTTTTCGAGAAATGGAATTAGGCGCGCTTTGGCTGCTCGCGTCGATGTGTAAGGTTGTTGTCATGGAATATCTCCCTAAATTTTGTTTGCTTGTTAAGTGCTATTGCTGAGGTACATCGATAAGCAATACTTTTGTATCGTCGATCGCGGTTAAGTCGATTGAAGCGCGTTTCTTCACTTCGAAGCCATCTCCCTTTTTCAAAAAATGGCCGTCTAACTCCAGTGTTCCATCAGAGATTAGTACATACGCCTGATGTTTAATCGGGTGAGTTAGGGTCGTGCCAGCCTTAAGGTTGCCGGCGTAGATAAAGGCGTCTTGATAGATTGATAGTGGCGCTGTGCCGTCTCCCGACACGA
>CAYQVT010000062.1:0-9878 GCA_964420885.1 uncultured Gammaproteobacteria bacterium | reverse complement strand
AAGCTTAATTCGTCAGTTGTCGAAACGTCGGGAAACTCGTGACTATCCCAACGCGGCTTAACGCCGATCTGGTTAGGTTCGATCCAAATCTGGAAAATATTGGTATCTTTAGTTTCTAGATTAAATTCAGAGTGAGACACTCCAGAGCCAGCGCTCATTACCTGAACATCACCGGCTTCAGTACGCCCGACATTACCGTTGCTATCTTTATGGGTAATCGCACCTTCACGTACGAAGGTAATAATTTCCATATCTCTGTGGGAGTGCGTGTCGAAGCCTCTTCCCGCTTTGATAATATCGTCGTTAATAACTCTTAAGGTACCGAAACCCATCCGTTTTGGGTTGTAGTAACTTGCAAAGCTAAAGTGGTGCCTTGCGTCCAACCATCCGTGGTTAGCGCGACCTAATTCTTGGTACGGGTAGTGAGTATGCATAAGTATTCTCCGTTTAATAAAAAAGTAGTTTTCAAAAAACTGCTTAGGCTTTAAGAGGGCCTGGAATAAATTTATCGACCACTGGAAGCCGTTTGAGGGCAAAGCTACCAGCACCTTGAAGTGCCACGGCGACGCTTAAAGCGACAAGGGCTACCGGGAATTCCCATCCGCCATTCGGGTTACTAAACAGCCAGCCGTTTCCAATGTGTGTCCAAACTGCCCCGAAGAGAATCGGCATGCTAAGAAGGGCGACCAGCCGAGGGTAGACACCTAGAATCAATGCTAGGCCACCAGCAATTTCTCCAAAGATGGTCAAGTATGCAAAGACAGCCGGAATACCCAAGCTTTCGAAAAAGGCAACTGTGCCGGGTATGGTAAACGTGAACACTTTGAGTGCTCCATGCGCTAATAAGATAATGCCGAGAGTGATGCGTGTTACAAATGCGCCATGGTTTAAAGTTGAAGTAGTCATTGTTGATTTCCTAATGTTAGTTAAAGTGGAAAAAGGACAATATAAGTTCCATTGAAAATGATAATATGCAATATTATTATTTGATTAGTTCTATTTGGTTACTAGTATGGATCACATTTCCCGCGTCGGAATCTTTTTACAGGTTGCTAAACATGAGAGCTTTGCAGGCGCCGCACGCGCTCTAGGCATGACTGGGCCTGCAATTAGTAAGCAGGTGCAATCTTTGGAAGAACGCTTAGGCGTTAAGCTACTAAATCGTACTACTCGCCAGGTGTCCCTAACCGAGGAGGGGCAAATTTACTTTGCGAGAGCCAAAACAGCTCTTGACGATCTGGAAGAGGCAGAACAGCAAATTCAAGAGCTCAAAGCTAATCCTGCAGGCAAATTGAAAGTGAATGCACCTATGTCGTTTGGTACCCAATTCTTGACTAGGCCTATTGCCCAATTTGCTGAAAAATATCCTGAGGTAGAATTAGACGTGGATTTCAGTGATCGCTGGGTAGATGTGCTAGGCGAAGGTTATGATGTGGTAATTCGAATTGCGAATCTAGAAGATTCGACCTTAGTTGCACGTAAACTTGCTCCCTGTCCGATTGTTCTTTGCGCTGCACCTAAACTGCTTGAGAAAGCTGGTACCCCAGCATCCCCCCGTTCGTTGTCAGATTATCCAGCGGTGGTATACAACCGCCATGAGCAGAAAGAGGTGTGGGCATATCTTGATGATGAAGGTGAAAAGCAGGGGCAGGTATTGAATCGTGCCTTTGCTGCCAATACCGCGGAGATGCAACTTGCTGCTTGCCTAGAGGGCCTCGGTGTTGCCTTACTCCCGATTTTTTCAGCATATGATCACTTGGCTTCAGGTGCTCTTATCGAGTTGTTCCCCGAGTACAAAACATTTCCCGAACGGGGTATTTACGCGATGTATCCACAAAACAGATATCTCTCGACACGCACGCGATTGTTCATTGATTGCTTAAGCGAGGCTAGTAGTGCGTATGCATGGTGTCTTGATTACAGAGTTAAATGATCCTGTGAAGTTGGCGTTCCTCGACAAAACGGAGCTGCTCAACCAGTATAAATATTGCGATTGAATTAAGTAAAGAATCGATAGGGTCAGACTCGATTAAAATCGGCACCTCGGGTAGATCAAGGCTTTGTTAGGATAACTTGACTAAGATTAAAAGGCGTTAGCTCGCCGATTCTGGTTAACTTTTACAGAGTTGTGGTTTACCTTAGTGGCCAATAAAAAATCCAACCACCATATTCTTATTGCAAACACCATGACACAACAGCTCGTAAATTATTCTCTTGAAGACGGCGTTGCAACCATTGAGCTCGCCGATGGTGGGTCGAATTTGTTATCACCCTCAATGATAAGGTCGGTGAATACGGCTTTGGATAAAGCAGAGGGAGAGGCTAGTGCGGTGGTGTTGACTGGTACCGGGTCGGTGTTCAGCGCTGGCTTTGATTTAAAGGTGATCAAGTCCGGCCCAGGGCCTGCGTTTAAAATGCTAATGGGCGGTTTTGCGACGGTGACTCGTTTGGTAAAGCTGCCTATGCCGTTGGTGGTTGCATCGAATGGCCACACGGTCGCAGCGGGCGTGTTTTTGCTATTGGCGGGTGACTATCGATATGGCACAAATGGTGATTTCAAAATCGTACTCAATGAGGTTGAAATTGGCATGACCATGCCTTACACCGCCTTAGCAATCGCGAAGTATCGCTTAACAAGGAATGCATTCGAGCAGGTGATAAACCAGTCTGTCGTTTACTCTCCGAATGACGCCAAGGATGCTGGGTTTCTCGACGACGTTGCGGAGGCTGACAGCTTAGAAAATCAGGCTCGGTCGAAAGCCAAACAACTTGCCCAACTAAATTCAAAAGCGTTTAAGCAAACTAAATTGCGAGCTCGGAAACACTTGATTCGAAGCATTCGATGGGCCGTGATTAAAGACTTTATAGACTTGATAAAACAGGGTTTGGGCCAAGTGTTGAGCAAAGCTTAGAAACAAGAGAATGGTTGCTGATTTGATCTGACGTATCGCCTGATGTATGCGTGTTCATACTTTATTGAGTTGCCGCGTGCGCTGAATATGCGTCTCCTTGCTTCTGGTGTAGCACGGCGTCCAAGTTCGTGTCAGAGATAAAAATATCACTGATACAGTTTCATTTATGTTTGATACTCTGTTCCTTTAAGGCAGATACTCTATATTCTTTGATATAGTAAGCGCTAATACTAGACCGGTATATTTTTTTCCCTTTCATTAATTAAAGATGGTTATGACGAAATTTAGATTCTTAGTGGTTTTATTTACTACGCTGTGCTTCACCTCGATCACGTCGGCAGAAGTCTTTGAGAAGCCACAACAGGCTGTCGATGCGTATATCAAGGCGGTATCGACGGGGTCTGGCAAGCACCTTAATATGGCGTATACCGAAGACGCCACCATTAAGTATTATGACCGCGACGGCCGTTATTGGGCTTACACGCGAGAAAGTTTTGCAAAAGCGGTAGATACGGGCGAAGAATGGGATGCTAAGATTGAAATCACGGCGTTGCTAGTAACGGGCAACGCGGCCAATGCGACGGTCGAATTCACGTGGGGGGAGAATGGCGAGCACGGCTATGTTGATTATCTGAATCTGATTAATGCCAATGGCAGCTGGCGTATCACTAATAAAGTCGCGCAATACCTCTCTCGTAAAAATTGAAAAGCGCCAAAATAAGAATAGAAAATCGGTAGAACCGGTTTAGTTAATATTAAATAAACGTGCTTTCGATTAGCGCACACAACATGGGTGGCTTTATGCGAAGGTTCCCCAGATAACCGTACCATCAGGGCATAATAACTATTAAAACGCTCGCTCTTCACTTAGTAAGCCTTAGCTCACTTCTTTGGGTAATGATCAATTTACTCATAGGCCTTTGTGTACTCATCCCTGTAGGGATCGTCAATCTACTGCTGCCGTTTCCCATTGTCTCCCAAGCTTGTTTTTTTATTGTCGACTTCATATACCGTTGGTGCGTTCGCGTCGACAGCTTTTGGATGCGGCAAGTGGTGGGTGTTGAGCTGATCGTTAGGGGTGAAGCAAGTTCGCACGCTGCGCCGATTGTTATATGTAATCACCAATCATGGTTTGACATTCCACTAATTCAAGATGTCGTCTCTAGCCAGGGACCGATAGTGAAATTCTTAGTAAAACAAGAATTGATTTGGGTGCCAATCATTGGCTGGATCTGTTTGGTATTGAATTTCCCTCGACTTAAACGCAGCAAAAATAGCGGAGACCGCAAAGCTGATTTTTCGATAATTGAAAAAACCACTCAATCTCATGGCAAGCAGGGCGCATTGCTGATTTTCCCAGAGGGAACGCGTTTTACCCGCAACAAACACCAACGCCAACAGTCGCCTTACGAACGCTTACTTAAGCCAAAGGCTGGTGGTTTAAAAATCATCAAAAATAATGCCGACCCTAAGACACCGCTAATTGATATTACGATTGACTACGGTGACACGAAACCCAATATCTGGAATTGCCTGCATGGCAACCCGCGTCATATTCGAATCACCATCGAGCATTTTACCTTGGCGGAACTTGATGATCTTGAAAACTGGCTGAACAATCGCTGGTACGAGAAAGACATAATCTTAAGCGAGACAGATTAACTGCGAGCAGATGATACGTTTGGTATTGAACGTGACGATGCACAGTTTGCGACGAGTATAAAATTTTACACCGACTGAAATATTAAGTACCTTATTCGATATTGAAAATAGCCATAACCATCTAAACCAAGGAATCTATGCACACACTAATTAAAGCCGTTTTAACCGTCTCTCTCGTGATCCTTAGTTCCAACGCGTTTGCCCAAAAGCAATCCGAGGACCCAGAAGATCAACCCTTGTTTGGCAATGCAACTTTCAAGGCGATGGAGTTTCGTAACATCGGCCCAGCGTATATGTCGGGTCGTATCGCCGACATTGCTGTCGATCAAACCAACCCCTCTACGTGGTTTGTCGCCGTGGGCTCAGGTGGTGTGTGGAAAACGGTAAATGCTGGCACCACTTGGACGCCGATTTTTGATGAAGAATCTGTGTACTCAACGGGTGATGTGACGATTGACCCGAGTAATCCCAATATCATATGGGTGGGCACCGGCGAAAACCACGGAGGGCGTCACATCAGTTTTGGTGACGGCGTCTATAAATCGTTGGACGGCGGTCAAAGCTGGAAAAATATGGGCTTGAAGGAGTCTGAGCGCATTTCCGATATTATTGTTCACCCAGAAGATTCCGATACCGTTTGGGTTTCAGTACAAGGGCCGCTTTGGACCAGCGGCGGTGAGCGTGGTCTGTATAAAACAAGCGATGGCGGCGAGACCTGGGCGCGTGTTCTAACACCAGAAGATGAATGGACCGGTGTGACATCGTTGCTTATTGACCCACGTAACCCCGACAAACTTTATGCCGCTACATGGTCGCGTCAGCGAAAAGTGGGGGTCTATGTGGGTACCGGTCCGGGCTCGGGAATTCACACCTCAGATGATGGCGGCGACACCTGGACAGAACTCGAAACTGGCTTACCTGAAGGCAATATGGGTAAAATTGGCTTAGCGATCTCACCTATGAAACCCGACGTGGTCTATGCTGCCGTTGAAATAGATAATCGTGAAGGCGGGCTCTATCGATCTGCCGACCGCGGTGCAAGTTGGAAAAAGATGTCTGATGAAGTGGGCGGTGGTACTGGGCCTCACTACTACCAAGAGATCTATGCCGACCAGCACCAATTTGATCGTATCTATATGGCAAGTAACTACAGTAAAGTTTCGGATGATGGTGGCGAGACTTGGACGCCGATTAACGTGAAACGTAAACACGTAGACGATCATGCAATGGCCTTCCACCCAACCGACCCTGATTTTGTGATGATTGGTTCTGACGGTGGTATTTATATGTCGCACGACCGTATGGAAAACTGGCGGTTTATCGCAAATTTACCGCTGACACAATTTTATAAGGTTGCGGCCGATGATGCAGAACCGTTCTACACGGTCTACGGCGGCACTCAGGACAACTCAACCCAAGGAGGCCCATCTCGTACAGATCGCGCCGAGGGAATTAAAAATAAAGACTGGTTTTTGACGCTCTTTGGTGACGGCCACCAACCGGCGATTGAGCCGGGCAACCCGAATATTATGTATTCTCAGTGGCAGCAAGGTAATCTGGCTCGCCATGATCGAGTCACGGGCGAGAACGTGTATATCAAGCCTCAACCTCGTCCCGGTGAGCCGGCTGAGCGATTTAATTGGGATGCACCGATCAATGTCTCTGCGCACGACCCAAAACGTATCTACTTTGCCTCGCAACGGGTGTGGAGATCAGATAATCGCGGCGACAGTTGGACGCCGATCTCTGAAGACCTCACCAAAAATGGTAACCGTATGCACATTCCATTAATGGGGCGCACATGGTCGGTAGAAGCCGGGTGGGACATTTATGCGATGACTGAATACCATACCGTCGCCAACTTTGCCGAAAGCCCGGTCAACGAGGACATTCTTTGGGTTGGCACTGATGATGGACAGATTCAGGTCACCACAGATGGCGGTGAAAATTGGAAGAAAATAGATCTTAAAAGCGTATCGGGTGTGCCTGCTACCGCATACGTTAATGACATTCGTGCCGATTTGTTTGACGCGAATACCGTTTACGTAGCGCTTGATAATCACAAATACGGTGATTTTAAACCCTATTTGATCAAAACAACTAACTTAGGCGGCAGTTGGACATCGTTAGCCAGCAGTTTGCCTGATACGCATCTGGTTTGGCGTATTGTTCAAGACCACGTCAATAAAGACTTGATGTTCATTGGCACCGAGTTCGGTGTGTTTTTTACCGTCGACGGCGGCAAGCAATGGATTGAACTCGAGGGCGGCATTCCGACAATTTCAACTCGTGATGTGGTGATACAACGGCGCGAGAATGATTTAGTCGCTGGTACGTTCGGGCGTGGTATTTATATCCTTGACGACTACAGCCCTCTGCGCCAATTAAGTGAAAGCATCATGGAAGAGAATGATGCGCTATTGTTTGCGCCCAGTCGTCCGGTGAAGTGGTTCCGCTTGGATACCAATCATTCAGACACCGATGGCGACGACCGCTATGCCGCCGAAAACCCAGAGCACGGCGCGACCTTAAGCTATTTCCTGAAAGACAGCTTGTTAACCACCAAGGAAAAACGCCAAGAGGCCGAAAAGGAGATGGTCGAGAATAAAAAATACCCCAAGTACCCGGCCTGGGAAGACATTGAAAAAGAAAACCAAGAACCGGCTCCAGCGGTTTATCTTGAAATTAATGATTCTAACGGCGAGTTTGTAAACCGCGTTGCTGGTGACTCTAAAAAAGGCTTGCACCGCGTCACATGGGATATGACCCACGCTAAAACGGCCGCGATTATGGCTAAAGACGACGAGGATGACGAAGATGAAGGCGGCTTGATGGCGGCGCCAGGAACGTACTCAGCAACCTTGTATCAGCGTGTGGGTAAACAAGTAACAAAACTGGCAGAAGCTGTTCAGTTTGAACTGAAACCGATTCGTACACCGGCGCTTGCAGCACCGAGTTCAGAAGCGGTGCTGACGTTTAGCGAAAAACTGATGGCCGCAGAACAACGCTCAACGGCTACGGTTGCGATTGTTGAAGAGATAGTCAAATCTTTGGAAGATCTGCGTTCTGCAATCGATCTTACACCTGGAGATGTCACCGGCTTAGAAGGGCAGTACGCCGCGATTCAAGATGAGATCAACGCCATTAAGTTTGAACTAAATGGCTTAGAGTCTCGTGAGCGCAAGGGCATAAAACCCGCTAATATTTCCAGCCGTTTGTGGTATGCGATGTCAGCAACGTGGTCCTCTTATGGCCCCACTGACCAACACATAGAACAGTTTGGCTATGCCATGAAAGGTTTGGATGCCGTTGGTAAACGTTTAAAAAGCCTACAAGCTCAAGATTTGCCTGGCTTACAACAAGCCGTTATTGACGCAGGTGGGCCTTGGACGTTCGGTGCCCCTTTGCCTCAATGATACAGATTGCTCCGCTCAGAAGAGCCCGGTAAAGCGACTTGCAGGCTCGCGCTGGTCATTGAGAATATATTGAGCATGTCGTGCGGCATGTTCAAATTTTCAATGATCTGCGAGCGCACTGAATACGATGCCCAAGCTAATATAATGTTTCTAGTTTTCAAGTAGTCATGCGTTTTAAAAAAGCCAACAGACTTGTCCACAAGTGGGCCAGTATCGTAATTGTAATTCCGTTGCTGGTTGTTTTCGGAACCGGCATTTTATTACTGACCAAAAAGGAATTTGCCTTTATCCAACCGCCCACCGCAAAGGGGGAAAGTGCCATTCCAAGCATCGGCTTTGATCGCATTCTGTCGGTTGCGAACACGGTTGAAAAAGCTGAGATAAATAGCTGGAGCGACATTGATCGTCTGGACGTTCGGCCCAGCAAAGGCATCATTAAAATTAGAAGTAATAATCGCATTGAAATCCAAATAGACGGACGAACAGGTGATATTTTGCACGTGGCCAAACGCCGTTCAGATTTTATAGAAAGTATTCACGACGGCACTTTCTTTGAGAAAAGTGCCAATCTCTGGCTCATGCTACCGGTTGCTATCACGGCGATACTGATATCAATCACCGGCATTATCATGTTTTTTATCCCTTACCTGAGTAAGAAAAAGAAACGGCGTACCTAGTTTATTGATGTTGGTATTTTTAGTATGCGGTCTTTCAGTGTCAGATTTACCTATACGTTTTTGTGATCAAGCTGCTGATAACCTAACAGCGAAAAAATGAAATGGTTCGAGGTCTCCAAGTTCTCACGAAACCTTTGCTTCGGCCATAGTTATAAAAATCACAGTACATAAATATTAAATAGCAAAAAATATTATGACCTATACAAATCGAGCCGTAGTGCTTGCCGCTCGCCCGCAAGGCGAACCCCAGCAATCAGATTTTCGAATAGAGCAATCTGAGCTTGCTGATTTAGCCGACGGCCAAATCCTAATTAAGACGGTGTGGTTATCGCTGGACCCCTATATGCGCCCAATGATGAACGATGCTAAGTCGTACGCAAATCCGGTGCCGCTTGATGGTGTTGTGGTGGGAGAGTCGGTCGGTCAGGTGGTTGAGAGTCGTTCAGATCAGTTTGCCGTGGGTGATCACGTGACAAGCTATAGTGGCTGGCAGGAGTATTCTATTGTTTCTGAAAACACACCCATGTTATACAAAATACGGCCTGCTGGCGTACCGCTACAAGCCTATTTAGGTGCCGCAGGTATGACCGGCCGTACTGCTTACTTCGGTTTGTTGAATGTTGCTAAGCCACAGAGCGGTGATACCGTTGTTGTCTCAGCTGCATCAGGCGCGGTTGGCGGAATCGTCGGTCAGATCGCAAAGAAAAAAGGTTGTCGCGTAGTGGGCGTTGCCGGTGGCGTTGAAAAGTGCGCCTACGTCATTGATACATTAGGCTTCGACGCTTGTGTTGACTATAAAGCAGGTGATCTAAATAAGGATTTGCAAAACGCATGTCCACACGGCATTGATGTCTATTTTGAAAACGTGGGCGGTGATGTAGCGCGAGCGGTAGCACCGTTATTAAATGCCGGTGCTAGAGTGCCAATCTGTGGGTTTATATCGAGCTATAATGACGTTGATATCAGCAAAGCCCAGACGCCGCAAGCAATCTTCGGAGCATGCGAACCCATGCCTGAGCATCGCTTTTTCTTACAAAATGAATGGCAAGATCAGCATGCAGAGGTGACCGATCAGTTAACCGATTGGATCAATGCTGGAGACTTGATTTATCAGGAGACCATTGCCGAAGGTTTAGATAATGCGGTTGAAGCGTTTCAAGGAATGCTAAAAGGTAAGAACTTTGGCAAGCAATTAGTGAAGGTTTGAAAAC
>CAYQVT010000061.1:4189-16253 GCA_964420885.1 uncultured Gammaproteobacteria bacterium | reverse complement strand
ATTAGTTGGATAGTACTTGGCAAGTTCCGCTGTTTTCTCAGGCCAGCCGAGTGTTGAAAACGGCCACAAAGCCGATGAGAACCAGGTGTCTAAGACATCGTTATCTTGCTTGAGTATGGCGTCTGCCCCTGCTTTTTCTTGCGCTTTCTTTAGAGAATTAGCAACATAGATCTTTCCATGTTGATCGTACCAAGCCGGGATTCGATGTCCCCACCATATTTGTCGTGATATACACCAATCTTCTATGTTACGCATCCATTCAAAGTAGGTATTGCTCCAGTTTTCGGGGACGAATTTAATATCGCCGTCTTCAACCGCCTTGATTGCCTCCTTCGCGAGTGGCTCTACCTTTACATACCATTGGTCGGTCAGATACGGTTCAATAACCGAACCTGTGCGGTCACCACGAGGCACCATTAATTTGTGTTGATCAATGTTCTCGAGTAGGCCAGCGGTTTCAAAATCAGCAATAATATTCTTTCTCGCGACGTAACGGTCTTGGCCATGATAGGGCGACCCAAGTAAGTCGATGGCCGCGTTATTATCGAAAATATTGATCTTTTCTAAATCATGGCGTTTACCGACATCGTAATCATTAAAGTCGTGTGCTGGTGTGATTTTGACGCAACCCGAACCGAACTCTGGGTCGACATAGTCGTCCGCGATGATCGGGATTTTTCGGCCTGTCAGTGGTAGATCAACGGTTTTGCCGACCAGATGAGCGAAACGCTCGTCATCTGGATGAACCGCAACCGCACTATCCCCCAGCATGGTTTCTGGTCGAGTCGTAGCGACTACCAGGTATTCGCTAGGCGTGTCCGTAAGTGGATAGCGTAAACTCCACATATGGCCATTTTCTTCCGCCGATTCAACTTCCAAATCAGAGACAGCGGTGTGTAATACCGGGTCCCAATTGACTAAGCGCTTACCTCGATAGATTAGGCCTTCATCGTAGAGCTTAACAAACACATCTTGAACCGCGCTTGATAAGCCATCGTCCATGGTAAATCTTTCACGAGACCAATCTATTGCCGCACCCATTCGCCTGAGCTGGCGGGTAATGGTGCCGCCTGATTCTTGCTTCCATTCCCAAATCTTTTCAATGAATTTCTCGCGGCCAAGATCATGACGATTTACACCATCCATTGCGAGACGTCGTTCGACCACCATTTGCGTGGCGATGCCAGCGTGATCGGTGCCGACCTGCCACAAGGTTTGATCACCTTTCATTCGGTGATAGCGTGTCAGTAAATCCATAATGGTATCTTGAAACGCATGCCCCATGTGCAAGCTCCCTGTTACATTCGGAGGCGGAATTGCAATGCAATAGGCTGTTTCAGATTCTCGTGCTGCGAAAGCATTGTTGGCTTCCCAACGTTGATAAATCGCCTGTTCAATTTTCGAAGGCTGATATTGATTGTCTAGCGCGTTGCTCATGGTCAGGTCTTTATGGGCTTTAATATGATGGTGATTTGCAAGAGAGCAATTATACGACTTAGTCGTCCAGCAGTGCAGCAGTAAATGAAGTGCAAGAAGGGTTTTGTTTAGCTTTTAGACAATAGGCGCTCTTTGCCGCTCAGAGTCCGGCGAAAAATACCGCTAAAGCTCAATATTGTGCATTTTTAGATCAAAGCCTTCACCTTGATAAGTCTTATATCGTTTACGTGCAGAAGCCTTGGCATCGTCATCGGCTTCGATCACCTCGGCAATACGGGAAAAATGGTGATTAAACATCGGCACGTCGCACGATAAGTTTATTAACACATTATGCTCCCGTTCCAACACTAAGGATGTGACTGAGTTATGGTCTCCGATTTGTATCGACGATTTGGGTGAGCTATCACTAATCGAGTCATGAGCCAGAAAGCTACTGTCACTGAATGACCACATCACTTTATCTAGTTCCGTGGTCGCCAGTTCATCATCAGTCACGATCAAACAACTTTGTCTCATTCGATACAGCTTGTTCGCCAGCCTACTCGCCAATTTATATTTTGCATCCCTAACTCGGTTAGATATGAGGTAGAAGTCTACTTGCTTCATATTAACAATGTCTTCGCTAACATCGGTCCATTAAGTATTGCGTTAAGATTGGTACTGCTCGGCCACTGGCACGTTTTCCTGCGGCGCCACCCCATGCTGTGCCCGCTATATCGAGGTGGGCCCAACGAAAATCTTCTGTAAAGTAAGATAGAAAGCAGGCTGCGGTGATAGTGCCTGCACCCGGCGTGCCGATGTTGGCTAGATCAGCGTAATCACTTTTAAGTTGCTTCTTATAGGTTTCTTTGATGGGTAACTGCCAAGCATGATCCAAACTTGTGTCGCCCGCGGCGATGAGATCGTCGATAACGCCTTGATCATTGCCCATAACGCCAGCGGTTTGATGCCCTAATGCGACAATAACAGCGCCTGTTAAGGTGGCGATATCGATGACTGTTTTCGGCTTAAATCGTTTGGCGTAAGTTAATGCATCGCACAAGATCAATCGACCCTCAGCGTCGGTGTTCAAAATTTCGATTGTTTGCCCTGACATACTGGTTACCACATCACCAGGTTTATTTGCGATTCCGTCTGGTAAATTTTCTGAGCTTGGGACAATGCCAACAACGTTGATTGGCAATTGCATTTCGGACGCTGCCAATAGGGCGCCAAATACGCTTGCTGCGCCACACATGTCGTATTTCATTTCATCCATCTTGCCGGCTGGTTTTAAGGAGATGCCACCAGCGTCGAAGGTCAGGCCCTTACCAACCAAGGCGTGCGGCGCTTCTTTCGGGTCTTTGGCTCCCTTGTATTCCATCACGATCAATTTGGCTGGTTCTCTACTGCCTTTGCTGACCGATAATAATGAACCCATGCCAAGCTCAGCCATGTCTTTCTCACTTAATATTTTCACTTTCAAGCCGTGAGATTTAGCCATTTTCTTAGCTTGATTGGCTAAATAGCTGGGTGTACAAACATTACCAGGCATGTTTGCTAAATTCTTTGCCAAAGATTTACCCTCGTTAATGGCATTACCGATATTCGCCGCTTTTTTTGCTGCGGCTAGCGCTTTACGATCTTGACACCAGAGCGTCGCTTTAAACTCCTTACCGGCCTTCACTCCTCGGGCTGATTTTGGGGCCTTTATATATTGATACTGTTTATCGCCTAAAGCCTCAATCAAGTGTCTGCTCGCCATCTGCGTATCGCTCTTGGAAATAAGCGCGTCTAAGTCGAAGGTTGCTTCGCTGATTTTTAATTGTTTAAGCTTATTGGCGACGCCGTTTAAGACGTCGCGCAAAGTTTCAGTATCAAGTTTGGAGTCTCCAACCCCAACAAAGAGTACTTGCTTTGCGGCAATCCCTTCTGGAACCATCAAGCTAACTAATTCGCCTCGTTTGGCTTCAAATTGTCCAGCCTCCTGTAGGCGTGTAATTGCGCCGCCTATTGATGTGTTCAATTCCGAGCATTGGGAGCTGATTTTCTTGAGTGGTTTTAGGGTAACCACCAAACAATCGGTTTTTTGTTGGTAGTTTTTAGTAGCTTTAGCTTGAATCTTCATCTGGGGTTCAGGTCCTATTAGTTTTAATCAGTCTTTCTATCTATTTATTTAGTCTTTCGCCAATTTGAGTGTATTGCTTGGTACAATCATCAAAGGTAGCTGATAGTTCTATTTTAACACTCTTAGTATGCCCACAGTATAGCTCGAAAGTTATGCTGCATACATAACCCGCGTACTTCGCTAATTGCCACAAATCGTATGATTGTAAATAAGTCGTTTATCACAGAGGTTATGCGCACCGCATTGGCGGTGACGTTTGTGATTATTAGTATATTCTTAGTCACTAGAGTCATGGGTTTTTTGAGTCAAGCAGCTGAAGGCTTGATACCGGTCGGTGGTGTTTTGACCTTGGTTACACTGAAAATGATTTCCTATCTGGACGTGATGTTGCCGTTGATGTCCTACATAGCTCTCATCATGGTATTAAACCGTTGGTATTCCGATCAGGAAATGGCGGTATTGGCCAGTGCTGGCCTCGGTATCTTTCATTTTTTGCGGCCGCTAAGTATGTTGGTGTTTATTTTAGGAGGTTTGGTAACCTTTTTTTCCTTCTATTTGACACCGTTGTCGTTGGCACAGGGATACAGTCTTGAACAACAATATCGCCAAAGTAACGAGGTTTCAGGTGTGATCACTGGGCGGTTTGTAGAAACCAAGGGAAAAAAAGGTGTTTATTTCGTCGAAGATTACAATCGAGAAAGCGGCAACTATGAGAATGTATTTGCTTACAGTAAGTCGTTTGAGCGAGAAGGAGTGGTAGTTGCTAAGACCGCCTATAGAACCGAAGATGAGAGAACTCAAGACCAGTTTTTAGTGCTGGTAAATGGTTCGCGGTACGAGGGTGTTCCTGGATCTCCTGATTATCGCGTGGTTGATTTTGAAAAATATGCGTTACGCATTGAACCAAAGAATCAAACCAAGCTATCTCTTCCGGTGCGTGCCAGATCCAACTCCGAACTACGCAACTCAAACGATTCTAAACTTAAGAGCGAGTGGTATTGGCGAATTGCCAAAGTGTTTACGCTGCCCATATTAGCGCTCTTCGCGCTGGCATTAAGCCATGTTGATTCACGCAGAGGTAAGTCCTCGGGAATGGTCTTAGCATTCCTAGTTTATCTAACCTATACCAATATGTTGGCGTACACGGTAGCCTTAATAAAGAAAGGCGAAGCAGCCAACGGAACGCCAATTTGGATTGTTCACGCGGTGTATTTTACGCTTGCCTGTTACTGCCTGTACCGGCGTAATTACAATTTACCACTATTGCCCGAGATCAACCTTAGGCGTCGACGAGCAGAAGCCGGGTAATTGTCGATGAAAATAATCGATCGCTATATCGCGCGAATCTTGTTGCGACACATAATTGTCACCATTGTGGTGTTGGTAGGTCTTTTTACATTTGTTAGTTTTATCGATGAGCTCGGTGATTTGGATCGCGGTAGATACGGTATTCTTCAAATTATTCAACATGTGATATTGAAGATCCCCAAAACGCTTTACGACGTATTTCCGATGGCGGCTCTGATCGGTTCGATTCTGGGTCTTTCTACCTTGGCGAGAGATTCCGAATTGGTGGTGATGCGTGCAGCAGGTGTTTCAATCCAACGCATTGTCCTGTCGGTTCTCAAAGTAGGGGTTCTTTTGGCGCTCTTCGCGATGGTGATGGGTGAGGTTGTCGCACCGTTTACCGAAGACAGAGCACTTCAGGTAAAAGCTGAGTCGATTGTCAATAATAGTGGTCGAAAAGGCGACTTTGGTGTTTGGCTAAGAGACGATAATACTTATGTCAATATTGGTGAGGTGTTGCCGGGTCAACCACTACGGCTATTAAACATTAAGATTTTCGAATTCGATAATCAAAACTTCTTGCGATTTTTGTCCATCGCACGAGAGGGAGAATATCAACTTACGCTCTCGAGCAATGGCCAAAGAGGGAGATGGTTATTAAAAGGTTTGCGCCGTACCATGATAAATGAGGAGAGTTCAGCTGCTGATGAGGTTAGTGCTGCGTACTGGAGTACAGTATTAGATCCTGAAATTCTAAAGATTTACCAGGTTAAACCTGAGCAACTGTCTGTTTGGCAACTATTAGAGTACATCGCCCATTTACGCTCCAATAAACAGGATACGTCGACCTACGAACTAGAGTTTTGGTCGAAAGTTGTGACTCCTTTGGCGACCTTAGTGATGCTTATACTAGCGGTCCCATTCGTGTTTAAAGACGCTCGAAGTGGCAATCTCGGCCGTAGCTTATTTTCAGGCATCATGATTGGTTTGGGATTTTTTATTGCTAATCAAGCATTCAGCTATTTTGTTACGTTATTCGGAATTCCTCCGTTGCTAGGTGCTTCATTGCCGACAATGATTGTTGCCTTTATAAGCGTGCTGATGATCAGAAGAATTGTTTGATTCAGGTTTAGTCGACCTCACAGAAAGATGTCGCGCCCACACTTGCAATCCAAATACCTCAATTTGTTTCTCGGTACATTTAAATCTGGAACATATCAGTCAAGTATGACGACAACTTGATGCAATCTATCTGCCCTTAGCCTTGTTTTTAGCGCGGTGCTTGGCGAGATTTCGTTGCTTATCTTTTTCGGATTGTTGTGTAGACTTTATTATCTGAGTGTTGCTGAGAATGTCATGCCAAGCGCGTTTTCGGTTGTCCAAAAGAACCCAGGTAAAACCCAAACCAAGAACCGCCCACGACAGCAGTGCCGCGAAATAGCGTTTTAATGCGGTATTCCAATCTATAAATTTACCATCGGGCTTAATTAGATAAAGACTCCAAGCCTTCATACCAAGCGTTTGCCCACCATGAGTCCAAAACCAGCCATAAAAGAAAAAACTTACGCCGATAACATTGATACTAACAATGACACCTCCAACTAACCGACCGAGGTCGCTACGCTCTATTAAGTTTGGATTTGCTGGGTCGGGTGCGGTGAAAAAGGCATCTGGCCCAAGCCAGGTAAAGAGACCCATCAGTATGGCCGACGTAAAGAAAGCCAAGCTGGTTAATAGTAGACCGTCGTAGACGATCACTAGTAGGCGTTTGAATAGGCCAATTGTTTGCATTTTTCTGTTCGTTTGTCAGTTTTTTATTGTGTACTTCGAAAGTTGTACACATTACTTGTTTAATACTATCGAAAGAGCGTTTATTCGGTTTATCTCGTAAGTTACACAATGAATGCCGTGTAAGTATTTGATATTTAAGCGAATAAATAATTGATTAAAAATTAGGCAATTGCTCTGAGCTGTTGATTTTATTAACGCCAGCGATAGTTGTTAACAAAGTTATCCACAGTTTTTGTGGATAACGTTAATCGGTTAAGGAGTTACTCGTCTCGCGATTGAATGATACTGTAAGCGCTGCTTTTCTAGAACGAAATTCCGTTCGCTTTTTAACAGTTTTTTACTTTATTTTTGAAGCTGTTTGACAACGGTGCTTGAATTAAATCGGCTGAATTACTATGGTTAGACAAATTAGGCGTGCTTAGTCGAGTTATAGTGGTTTTGTCATCTGCTTAGACTCAATATAGTAGGCTACGTTATACGCAACTCATTTTATCAAAGAATATCGCCAACTATTATCTAGCAGGGAGAAATCATGGCCAAAACCTTTCATTATCTCGACAAAGCTCTTTCACAAATTCGTGATCTTGGCTTAATGCCCGAAACGATCGACGAAGCGCCGGTTGTATCGCTATTGGAAAAATTAACTGATATTGATGAGACAAAGGTTGTAGCGATTGCTCGAACTTTGTCTCAAGCGTCGGTGTTCAATGAAATCGTACGCGAGCAAGTATCAGAAATGCGAGTGGGCTCACGGTACGAAGAGATCACTCAATCTTTCAACTCTATTCGAGATGATGCTAAGCGTATGGTTGCTCAGGTAGAGGACGGGGATGTTGATACCTTTGAGCGCATAAGCAATGTTTGGATGAAAGTTACTCGCGGCGATATCGCCACTCGATTCGATGAAATCAAGCAGGTTTATCTAGAAGTCGCTAACGACTCGCGAGATCAAATTGAACGAGAGCGTGTGATTCTGGAAGCCTACCAAGACTTTCGCGGTGCGATAAAGCAGTCGGAGATATATGCCCTAGATGTACTTAAACAAACCGAAGCTATTTGGAACGAATCAAAAGGAGCGCTGAAACACGCCAATGATACGGTAGCCGCGTACGCAGGTGACGACCTAGCTGAACGAGCGAAGCTGGAGCTCGCGCGCGATGAAAAAATGCGCGAATTACAATATGGCGAAGATCGATACCAAGTCGCCAAAGACATTTCTGATAATTTGACTGTCAGCTACAACACGTCAGAGGTTGTAATGGCTCGTTTGATGCAAACTAATAGTGCGAAAGAAAGAGTATATAAACAGGCTATCACCTTCTTTGGGACCAACGAGTCTGTATTAACCGCCTTGACCGCATCTTTTACGGGTTTGTTTGGCTTGCATGAAAGCACTCAAACCCTTGAGGCGATGAAAGAAGGTGTGTCCAAAAGTTTAGAAGATTTGGCCGATATCGGCGGCAAAGTACAAGAAGCGGCTGTTAGGGCAGGATATGGTCCTACTATTAGGGCTGATGCGGTTAAAAAACTAGTCGATTCAGTGGTTAATTTTCAAGAACGTTCGCGAGAAATAATCGAAGAAATGCGTGTTTTATCAACCAAGAACGCCGAAGAAATTCGCGATTCGGTCGAGGACGGGAAGCAACGTATGGCGAAAATTATTGAGCGCGGTGGCTCCTTGCCCTTACCTCATAAGATGTAAACTTAAGCGAGTAACTTATGCCTGCATCCTCAGCAGACCATCAGAAAGCGCCTTTGGAAGACATTATGGCGGCCATGGATGTGGTTGACACTTTGCGCCATGATCACAGTATTGCGCAACGCGAACTTGATGGAGAAGCCCGCCGTTCTCGCATGCTAGAACGCCTTCGCGATATGTACTCCGCGCAGGGAATACAAGTGCCAGACCATGTACTGGAAGATGGAATCGATGCTCTTGAACAAGAGCGATTTAAATACAAGCCTGTTAAACCTAGTTGGAAAATCAAGTTAGCGCATGTTTGGGTAAGTCGCCATCGCTGGGGGAAACCGCTAAGTTTTCTTTCGCTGGTCGCTATTCTATTCTACGCGTTTTACTTCGTTTCAGAGGTGTTGCCAGAGAGAACCTTGCGGGCAAATTTACCGGAGCAAGTCAATACGGCGTTCTCTGGTATTGTTGCCATTGCTAAGAGTTCAGAGGTGATAGAACAGGCTGAAAACTGGTCGCAGAATGCGTATCAGGCCATTGACGATAAAGATTTTGATCAGGCAAAAACCATTCTAGGGGAATTAAACTCCATCCGAACGCAACTACACCAAGAATACAACATTCGAGTGATTTCGCGTGCAAATCAGAATTCGGGAATTTGGCGTAATCCGCCGAATAATCCAACTGGTAAAAACTACTATTTGATCGTCGAAGCGATCGATAAAAAAAATCAAGTGGTTGAACTGTCAATTCTTAATCAGGAAAATAATAAATCTGCGAGAAAGAAAGTCTGGGGTTTACGGGTTAGTGAAGAGAGTTTCTTAAAAGTCGCGGCAGATAAGCGTGACGACGGTATTATTCAAGAAAACATTGTTGGTACTAAAGCCTTAGGTTATCTAAAACCTAGCTATCGTATTCCCACCAGCGGCGCGACGATTACGGAGTGGTAGGTATGTGGAAAGGCACGTCGGCACTTAACAATATTGATCTAAGCTTAACGACGATTCGGGATGAGGTGGTGCGCATAGACGCAGAATTATCCCGGTTGACAGGCCAGATGGGGCAGAATCATCGTCATCGCGCAAAACTTTTCAATGATATAGCGCGAGTGCGATTAGCCGAGATTGAAAGTGGAGAATTGAACGTTAATTATA
The DNA here is from genome assembly GCA_964420885.1 of uncultured Gammaproteobacteria bacterium. Classification (GTDB taxonomy): domain Bacteria; phylum Pseudomonadota; class Gammaproteobacteria; order Arenicellales; family Arenicellaceae; genus Arenicella. The sequence goes on along the minus strand of CAYQVT010000061.1, from coordinate 6,790 downwards.
CTGCCGCAGATCAACACGCGGCTGAACTACTTAGTCAGCGTGAAGGTGCATTAGAAAATCTCAATCAACAAATAGACCAAATCAACGAGAGAATTCAGTCTGCTGAAATTCATAGAGAAACATTATTGCAGTCAGCGAATGTAACAGCGCAAAAAATTGCGGAAATTGAAGGTCAGGTACAACAGCAACTTGAGGCTGATAATGCGTATTTCGAACAGTACCAGAAAGCCAAAAAGGCTGAATCGGTTGCCGACGAAGCACAGCAAAAGACGTTAAGGGCTCAAGCCAATATGGCCGAGAAGGCTGAACCATATCAAGCCGATGACCTCTTTATTTACCTTTGGAATCGTGGCTATGGCACCACTGAATACGAGGCAGGATTATTGTCGCGCGCGATTGATGCTTGGCTTGCTAAGCTGATTAATTACGAGCCGTCGCGTGTTAACTATTGGAATTTGATTGAGATACCGAAACGGCTCAGTGAACATTCTGAGCGTGTTGGGGATGAAGCCGATGAGCAACACAAAATACTTCAGGACATAGAGGTTGGTGCGCTCGAAGCTGCGGGTGCAGCTAAACTGAAATTTGAGCTTGATGATATTAGATTGAAACTTGACGAGCATGACGACCGTATTGAATCAATAGAAACAGACCTCAATCAATGCGTTGAACAACGTATGAGCTATATTTCAGGTGAAGATCAGTACATTGCCGCATGTATAGAGCGAATTTCTGAATCTCTGGAGCACCAAAGTATGGATGCGATTCATCATTATGTGAGCGGTACAAACTCGACAACAGATGACCGATTGGTGCTTGAATTGCAGGATATTGACTCGCGCATAAGGAATATCAAAGAGAACCTAGTCGACGTCAGGGGCTTACAGAGTAGTAAACTCGGCCGCCTTAAAGAGTTGGAAAAAGTACGACGCGACTTTAAGAATTCACGATTTGATGATGCGCGTTCGGGATTCGGAAACCAGGCTTTGATAATGGAGACATTATCTCAATTTTTGCGTGGAGGCGCGTCAGGACGGGATGTGTGGCGTGTTATTAAACGTAACCAACGATATCGGAAAATCGCCTCAACGCCCGAGTTTGGTAGTGGTGGGCTAGGTGAAATAGTTGATGTTATTGGAGGTGAGGTCCTACGGCATAGTCGCCGACAAAGGCGCAGCCATCGGGGCTCGACCTGGCAATGGCCTAAGCCGCGCCGTGGAGGCGGTGGAGGAGGGTTTAAGACCGGCGGGGGCTTTTAAAATGCTAATGTTTGTCACATTAAAAGTTCCTAAAAACCGGTACTAGTGGTATTTCATCTAAGACTCAATACCCTTACTGGCAATCTTCGTGGCCAAAAAAGGGTTTAACCGAACCTATGGTCAGCAACGAATGGATTTGTTTGACGCTCTTGACCGAACGATGACATAGGGCCATGGCCTGGAATAAACTTGATATCATCACCAAGAGGAAATAACCTCTTGCGAATGGAGTCCAAAAGGTCTTGTGAATTACTTTTTGGGAAATCCGTGCGTCCAATCGAACCTTGAAATATCACGTCTCCGACCACCGCAAATAATTGGTTTTGTTCGACAAACACCACATGTCCGGGGGTGTGACCAGGGCAGTGCACGACATCAAAACTTAATTTACCCAAGACCACAGTATCACCGTGATTGAGCCATTGATCGGGTACGAAAGAATCGCCTTCGAAACCAAATTGACGACATTGTTCTGGAAGAAGGTCTATCCAAAATTGGTCGGCTTTTTGTGGTCCAATTATGGGAACGCCTGTAGAACGAGCTAGCTCTCCTGTGCCTCCTGCATGATCTAGATGAGCATGAGTAATCAATATCTTATCGAGGTCTAACGCCTTGGATTCGATAAACGCCTTTATCTTCTCGATCTCGCCTCCGGGGTCGACCACCGCAGCCAAATTCGTTTCTGTACACCAAATCACGCTGCAATTCTGTGCGAAGGGAGTGACCGGAATGATTTTAAATTCTAGTGCCATATTGTTTGATCCGTCAGATTTATCCTGGGATTTTAGATATTGAATAATATGTGCCCTAGTTGTCAGCTTGGGGTTTCACGCTTATTACGTGTTTATATTCAGCACCATCCAATGAGCTTAAAGTGATTTCAGTGCTGTCACCCAGTGCGAGTTCTTGTTTTGGATGCATAAGCATCATGTGTATACCCAGTGGGGCTAGGCTAACTCTCCCGTTTGCAGGAACAAGCAATTGTTCTAGGTGTTCCATGCTAGCAATGCCGTCTTCGACAAGGGTCGTATGAATCATGGTCATTTCAAACGCGGTACTACTACTGCTATTTATGACAAGGTCTTGATCTGTATTGTTAACCAGATCGAAATAAGCCGCCATACTTTGCACGCCAGGAGGCGCGGGACGAATCCAAGCGTTTTCAAAACTCAATGCTTGGTCGCTCTTTACGATTTCGGTATTGTTGCCCTGTGCGGTTTCCGATATTGCGGTGGTTTTTTTCATCGAAGAAGCGTTTGTGCCGGCGTATTTCGCTAACGCGATTAAATCTTCACTGATCGTTCTTTCAATATGGGGTGCCGTAATAACACCAGCGTATTGG
>CAYQVT010000061.1:0-4179 GCA_964420885.1 uncultured Gammaproteobacteria bacterium | reverse complement strand
TTTACCAATATTATAGCGGCGCCATGATCCACGTCGTACCCGCCGTTAACGGTTTCTTCGCTTTTGAAGAAAAGAATGCCGACGTTTTTAGCAAACGAAGTGGTTGATTCCAATGGGCCAGAAATTCCGATAAATTCAGGATCAAAATACGGTACGTAATTTGCTAAGCGTTCAGTGGTGTCACGTTCCGGATCTACCGAGACCATGATTACCTGATAGTTGTGCCAAAACCCCGCTTGGTCTACTGACGCCTTTACCTGTTTCAGACTTTGCATGGTAGTAGGGCAAATATCTGGGCAATTTGTGAAGCCAAAAAATAAGATACTCCACTTACCCTTAAACTGATCTAAACCAAATTTATTTCCGTTGTGGTCGGTGAAATTCACGTCTATCAAGGGTTTTGTATTTGGCAGTAAAATTGTCTTTTTGAACTCTGGGCGATCCGTCGGTGGCGACTTAGAGCTTTGAACAAATAGACCTGAACCGATCGCTACAACGGCGACTAAAATAAACAAAAAATACGATTTATTGCTTGGCGCGATTTTTGGGGAAGATTGAAGTGGCAGCATTATAGGCCCCGTAGAGAAAAGATAAAAAACGGCGCCATTATAGCCGCTTTATAGTGTTTTAGGAGTGATTACGTAAGGGTTTTATAATCAATTGATGCCTCACTCATTCTGTTGATAACGTTGCCTAAACATTGGCCTACGGTTTTCATGTACCTGATACGTCTCTAAGCATTATACTAAGGTTTTTTAGGGGAGCGAAGGTATGATTATTTCGGTCTATTTAGCTAGTTTTCCTCGTTCATATCGAAAGCGTTTTAGTTAGAAATCGATTCATATATGACTCAGACAGCGGCATTGTTAGCGAAACAAGATCTTACTCAGTTCGATTGGGCATCGAAGCTGGCAGATTTGTCGTACGCCTATGGTAAGCCCAGTGTCGCTGCGCGAATTAAGAGGTTGCCGGAGCATTTCAAAGTAACCGAACTCATGGACATTGAACCGTCTGGAGTAGGGGAACATTATTGGTTGGATATTACCAAAACACGCATCAATACTGACATAATTGCCAAATCATTAGCACGCTTTAGTGATGTCGCCTATCGGGATGTTGGGTATTCTGGGATGAAAGATTTTCAAGCGGTAGCGCGACAATGGTATAGCGTTTGGAAGCCAAAAGGGGGAGACTTAAATTGGTCGACCTATGAACATCCGGGCGTTACGTTAAATCGGGTGGTTAGGCACGATCGAAAAATAAGACGTGGTACTCATCGGGCGAACCATTTTCAAATACGCGCTGAGGATCTTACTGGAATTGAAAATGTTCGAGATTATTTGGATAATGCTCTCAAACGTATTGTTGATTCTGGAGTGCCGAATTACTTTGGGCCTCAGAGATTTGGACGAGGTGCCAATAACCTGCCTCGAGCGCTCGCGATGTTGACGGGCGAGGCGCGCGTAAAGGACCGCCAGTTGCGCAGTGTCTTACTATCATCGGCGCGATCATGGCTATTCAATCAAGTTGTCTCCGAACGTGTGAGAAACGGTACATGGCAATCATTGTTTGTTGGTGAGCCGGCGAATTTAGAAGGAAGTAATAGTGTCTTTATCGTAACCGACCCAGCGAATGAGTCTGAGCGATTAGCTAAACTAGATATTCACCCGACTGGACCGCTATGGGGTGAGTTAAAACGGCGAGAAAAACATGGCGCTGATAGCGCGGCGAGCGAATCACTATCACAATTGGAAGATTCGGTTTTGGACGACTATAAGCGTTTGTTAGATGGTTTGGAAAATGCTCATGTTGAGTATCAACGACGCGCGATACGAGCGGCGCCTAAAAATATTAAGTGGCATTTTGAAGGTAATGACCTTTGTCTCTCGTTTGAGTTGCCCAAAGGACAGTTTGCTACGTCGGTTCTGCGTGAGTTGGTCGGTGAGTCTTAGACGTAAACAATATGAAAATTTCCGTTACCGAGCTTCCCTATGTAGACAGTGCTGACCTTTTTGAAAAAGTGGCGGATCAACCATGGTCCATATTTCTCGATTCGGGCAATGCTGATCATTTAATCGAGCAAGGCCGGCATGCTGACTATGATGTCATGGCGATCCGGCCACAGGCAAGACTGGTTTTCGACGGTAAAGTCACTCATTTCAGTCATGGAACGCTTGAAGATCGCTTATACGGAGACCCTTTATCGATTCTACAATCTGCCATTCCTAAAATCGACCAAGACGATCAGTCTGGCGAGCGTTATTTGCCTGGTGCCTTAGGCTATTTTTCTTACGATTTGGTTCGGCAGTATGAAGACATACCTGACCTAACCGACGACGACGAACAATTGCCGATCATGGCAATGGGAATCTATCATGTTGTTTTAGTCGTTGATCATCGCAATCGGTCTACTCGAATAGTGCAACTAGGTAAATCGGCGCTGACTCAATCGATTGTGGACGAATGGAGAGACCTGGTGGAATGGACAGTCGAATTTGAGAAGGATATGGTTGATTTTTTTGACGAGGACGCGGCAAAAAATAAACTCGAACCAGCATTTCGCACTGGAGGTCTGTTGAGCGGCTTTCTTCGAGAAAATATGGGCAGGGACGTCTATCGAAAACGCTTTCAAAAGGTGCGCAAGTACACCATTGCAGGCGATTGCTATCAGGTAAATCTTACCAAGCAGTTTTCCGCACAAGTGACTGGGGACGCCTGGTTAACGTATCGCTTTTTACGAACCAAAAGCCCAGCCCCTTACGGTTGTTACATGAATTTGCCGTTCGCTCAAGTGCTGTCTAATTCACCCGAAAGTTTTATTCAATGCCGCGACCGGACGGTTGTCACTAGCCCGATAAAGGGTACCAGGCCTAGGGTGCTTCATGACGCAGACGCGGATCAAGCCGAAATAGAAGCATTAAAAAACAGTGCTAAAGATAAAGCCGAAAATTTGATGATTGTTGATTTAATGCGAAACGATTTAAGTCGCTGTTGCGAATTAGGAAGCGTGACGGTACCCAAATTGTTTGAGATTCATAGCTTTGCTAATGTGCATCATCTTATTAGTACCGTGAAGGGCCGTTTGCAAAAGCACCTGCACGCCATCGATTTAATTAGAGCCTGTTTCCCTGGAGGTTCTATCACCGGTGCTCCGAAGATAAGAGCGATGGAGATTATCGAAGAATTGGAACAAAATCGCCGAGGGCTCTATTGTGGCAGCGTCGCCTATTTAGGTGCTGACGGTAGCTTAGAATCGAACATCGCAATTCGCACCATCGTGGTTAAGGACGGTGTTGCCCGGTATTCCGCTGGTGGCGGTTTGGTGATTGACTCAGAGGTCGAAGAGGAGTATCAAGAATTGCTCGACAAATCTCGAATGATGACCGAAGCACTGTTTAAGAATAAGAGACCGACTAAAAAGTAATAGGCTTATATAGCGCTAATTGCTTATTATTTATACTATTTTTGTTGAAACCTTGATGGCATAGGCGTAAAAGAGATAAAACCACTTCATTTTTTTGTTAGTTAACTTTACGTCGTTTTAGTTTATTTAGAGAGAACTACCAATTATCAAAATGGCTTAATGCACTGGCAAAATCGTTGCTGAAATAGATGACGGGATATTTTACTAAATTAATCGATTGTTTTGAGAGTTACTGACGTTTAGATCATGGTACTTGCTGCGATAAAATCACTTTCCGAAATGGAATTGCCCGCCAATGACGTGCCGCAGTGGTTGGCGGGTATCGCCGTCGGGCGAACCCAAGAAGACGTAGCGCGTATAGAAAACGCAGCTTACTTTGCGATTGAATCTCACCATGGGCAAAAACGAGCGTCGGGCGAAGATTATGTTAATCATACTTTTGCGGTTGCCGCAATTGTCCATGAGCTAGGGCTAGATTCCGATGTTGTAATCGCGGCTCTATTGCACGACACCGTTGAAGACACCAGCGTGACCTTGGAGCAACTGGTAAATAAATTTGGTCAAGATGTCGCAAATTTAGTCAATGGCGTAACAAAAATGGAAGTGATTCAAGAATTCACTGACACGGAGTCGGATCATGGTCGGTCCAAGCAAAATGCCAAGGCAGAAAGTTTGCGTAAGATGATGTTGGCGATGGTTGATGATGTACGCGTTGTGCTTATCAAGCTTTGCGACCGCCTGCATAATATGCGCAC
>CAYQVT010000060.1:0-16424 GCA_964420885.1 uncultured Gammaproteobacteria bacterium | reverse complement strand
GTCCCACCCTTGGGCAATTATCCAATCTCCTTCTTTCGTGGCGGTTGATTCTTCTTTAATCTTGTTTATTGCCGCTTCGGGGGTCTTTACACCCGCTAAATCGACCCGTTCTAATATCTCACCAAGTTCAGCGATGTGGGTATGCGAATCGATCAAGCCAGGCAACACTGTGGCGCCATTTAAATCAAAAACTTGGGTACTTTGCCCGATAAATTGCTTAATGCTTTGGTAATCACCAACCTTGCTAATCGTATTGCCGTTGATCGCAATCGCATTCGCATCTGGCTTCCAACTCCCGCTTTTAAAGGGGGCATCATCACTTGGCGTTCCATCAAGACTAGGGTCGCCCCAGTTAAGGCTATACACCTTCGCGTTAATGATAACGATATCAGCTGCCTCACCAAGAAATGCGTTGGTTGTTGGCAACAAAAATAGAGCACTTATAGAAACGACGATTAGCTTAATTAATAGGGGCATAGCAATTTGTGCTGTCCTTAAAGGTAGGCTACAGGATATCGGAAGAACAGAAAATCGCAAAATGGCACCGCCTTGGATTAGCTTAGTCACCGATTCCAATTAGAAATCCAATTGTGAGGCTAAAGAATCCCTAGGCATTGGGGAGACTAAGAGAACTTAAGCAATCCTAATTCAGCCCATGACGGGAAACGCTTGAAGTGGGAGCCCAGCACTCTGAGGAACTAAGTACTGGGGATTTGTTAGAAAAGCTTGAACGCCACTCTTGAACGCCACTCTTGAACGCCACTCTTGAACGCCACTCTTGAACGCTCCTCTAGATAGGCCGGTTAGTGGCTATCGCAACTAGGCATGAAGATGTAACGCCCCCAAAAGGGCGCTACATCACTCTATCGTTTAATCGTCAGAGCCAAGCTTGAGCAAACAGACAGCGAGTATCAAGGTAGCAACAACGCCTGTTGCGCCAGACGGCACTGCCTGAATTCGACCGAACATCATCACGGCGGTGTTGGCGAGCATAGCAACGCAACCTAAGAATATCGCGAGCCTACCGAGCATCTTCGAACCGTTCTGAGAGATGGCCGTGCCGAACACCACGGCGGCGAGGCCCAGTAGAATCTTAGCCGCGTTATATATAAAGAAGGAGAAAGCAACAACTGCGCCGGCCGCAGGGGCCAAAGCTTCTACACCTTGTGCCGCTTCACGAAATGGCCCGAATTGCGTAAGCCCGATACCTACCTGTATAAAATTGAGTATTGCACTGGCTAAGATGGCCGAATAACCTAATGTGTAACTCTTCGCCTGTACCAAGGCAGAGCCTGCAAACGCAGCAAGAAGCACAAACATCAGCCCCTCTAAGCCCCAAAGCCATTGTCGTGGCACGTCGCTTGCGCCTACGTAAAGTGCGGTATATACAGCTTGCGTCAATACCGACAGGAAGAGCAGGGCGGTAATTACTTGTACGTTTTGTTTTTGTGTGAATTCCATAATCAGACCTCTGATTTTTTTGTCTTGGTGAAAGTCGTGAATAATTGCTTAAAGATATCTTCAAGCATACTAAAAAGTAGCATTTTCTCTAATTATTTCGAGCGTTTTCTATTTGTCCAACCCGCTCATGAAAAGTTAAGGAGTTGCTACCTTTACAGGTTCAGATCTTAGCATTGCCTAGGGAATAATTGTGTCCACAATACCGCGAATAGCCCTTACATTTTTGCTCCTATTAAAACTAGTACAACCTTAAAATGCACTAAGTCATTTAAAAGACTCAATTAATCTAATTGAAAAAGGCGATAGGCACGCACACATTGCACAGAAGAAAAAAAGGTTGCCCGATCGACAACCTCTTGCGCTAAATGGTACATGCATCTACCGTTGCGCGAGTTTTAATACGATATGTATAAACTAAAACTAAAGGTACTTATCTATATTGACTTTACGACTGCGCTCATTTGCTTGCTTAACCGCGTCCAGTATTGCGTCTAGTTGATCGCGCTCGAGCACACGACCATTTAGGATCACGGTATCGATTTCACGAGTATTGCGAATATCAAGCAGTGGATTCTTATCCAATATTACCAAGTCTGCTCGTCGACCCGCTTCAATTCGGCCGGCATTGCTATTCATTAATTCGGCTGGGTTAATCGTTGCGGTAGCGAGTGTTTGCGCAGGACTCATTCCGCCGTTGTTAAGTGACTGCAATTCTTTGTGTAAGGCGAAACCGGGCACAACTAAGAAGCCACCAGAATCGGAGCCTGCAACTATCTTAACATCACGTTTTATCATCGCTTTCAACAAAATATGATGTGCCGTTTCTCTTGCTCTCCAGAAGATGTCATCTCTTTTGTAACTTTCATCGGATGGGGCGCTATCGGCCTCAAATTGATTGAAACCCGGTAACCAACCAATTTCAAAACCTGGAATCAGGTCACTACCTTCCACCAGCGCTGGGTTAACGTACTCAAGAGGAACACTTTTCAATTTTGATTCGAGATCACTGAATTGGTCGTGTATATTTTCCATATACAACAGCACCGAGTTCACCGTGATATCTTTTGCTAGTAAATCATCAATAATTTCTTCACTACGAGCGTCAACGTGCTTTAAGAACGCTTCGCGGCCATTGTCGTTGATGGATCCAAATTCTCGAATCAATACGCTAACAATTTCTTCGAGGTGCGCCACCTCACGCTGCTGAGTTATTTTAAGCTCTGACAGCTCCAAGGTTAGAGGAAAATGCCCTACGGTTGACTTACCTAACTCGGCTGCCAACTTATTCACGGCTCGATAGCTTGGCATATCTAGGTGGTAGGTTTTAATGGCGTCGTAACCTTGGTCAACGAACTTTTTGACCATTTGTTCCGCTTGTTCGACATTTCGTACGGTTTCATGGAAGGTAAGCAATTCAAGGATTGACCCTTCTATCAACCCTTTGGTATTGATCGGTGGCGAGGTGACAAACATTCTTGGACCAAGTCGGCCGTTTTCAATTTCCTCTCGTAGTGTTAGGTTTTCGGCAAAGCCACCTAAGTCACGGACGTGTGTTATCCCATTGGCAACGTAAAGCAGCAAGTCATTATAGCTTCTATGGAGGTGCATATGAGAATCGACCAAACCTGGAATTACGTACTTTCCGCGGCCATCGATAAGCTTTGCTCCCATGGGTGACTCATTGTTCGCACTTACCGAGATGATCTTCCCTTCATTCAGTAAAAGCGTACGGTTAGCCAGCATGGTTTGACCGTCAGGCGACAGTACATTGGCGTTGGTGATTGCTGTCAGCTGCATTGGCGTGGCAAACGCTGTGTGATCAACTAACTCTGTGTCGGCACCATAGGTCGTTTTGAGCGCGCCTTTGAACCAAATTAGTGACCCCAAAGAGAGTATTAATATGAATGCTAGGAAGCCAGTAAGCCATTTGAAAATTGTTTTTAACATGGGATTAACTCAATCAGATTATTTGATGAGTCAATTTCAGCAAAACAATGGGGTGAGTGCGCCCAAGCTTATAAAATTAGACGTCCAAGATTATAATTCTGGCGTCTATTTATTGAAAAACAACAACTTACAACTTCTTTGCAAGTATTTTTCTATACTGACTGGGCGTTTCTCCGGTCAGCTTTTTGAAAATTGCATTGAAACTACTTTTCGATGAAAAGCCCGCATCGAGTGCTAAGTCGAATAGTTTTCGCTCACTCTCTTGCTCCAATGTCTGACAGACTTCAGCTACCCGATATTCGTTTATAAATTGATTGAAATTTTTGCCGCTATGCTGATTTAGGGTCTCTGACAAATAATGCGGACTAACCCCAATTTCCTCAGCCAGTGTCGATAAGGTGAGGTCACTATCACGGTACAGGGCTTGTTCTTGAACTCGTTGTTTAGCGGTTTTTAAAATAGTCGACCGTGTTTCTTGATCGATTAAACCATCAGATTGTTTCTTGCCGGTTTTTGTTTCTGGCTGCGTCGCAAGTTGTCTAATATGAAATAAGCTTGGGTTACGCCATTGTGCTATCGCAATAAAGTAAACCATGAGTACCAACAATAAATATGCAAAGGTATTGACGCCATGAACTCGACTGACAAAGTTAAAAAATATAGATAAAGCCCAAAACGATACTGTGAATATAATGAGGCTCCAAAGCCACCTAAAAATATCCGGATTATAGGAAGACAAGGTTTGTCGCGCCTTAGTATGGGAATGGCTGACCATTTTGATGGTTAGCATCGTATAAATAACGATCTGACTAAATATAATAATTTTAGTAATAGTCTTAACAAGCAACGCGCTGTCTAGCAACCTTACAAAGTGCAAGGCTTTTTCTGGTGAGAACAGAATGTCGTAATTAATCGCGTAGCATAATGCCAAGGGTAGTAGATGGAGACAATCTGACCGCCTTAGTGGTAAGCCAGTAATCGCGGTTCGGCAATAAAGATAAGTTAGACCACCATAACAAGCAGGCAAAAATACTAGGGGCCCAATCAACCAAGTAAACGAACTACTCTCTGTTTCTACTATGAGCGGCAGAGAGAACGAGGTGGCTATCAGCAAGCATTGTATGCCTAGAATCTTGCTAGCGTAATTAACCCGTTTGTCACTTACAAGAAGCATAAATAATAGAAAGCCCTGTAATGCGCCAATCAATAGTAGTACGGTCTGAATTTGAGACATGCTGGGGTGTGCTTAATACTGAGGACAAGACAACGTAGTTTAGCAATTATGAGTGTTAGAATCGATAATCTAGGTGATAGAGGCGAGGCCTACCTGAAAATATGATTCACGCATTATATAGCGACGCTAGAAAAACCCTTTTTCAGAGTTGATTCTAGGAAGCCAGCTAATCTTGAAACCCTGATTATACGAGTCTTAATAATGAAGTCCGTTAATGTATGTCATTCTTCGACACGAACTCGTATGCTACGTAAGTCTTCGGAATCATCTTAAACTAATTGTCTCGTGCATGAGTAGATTCAGCCTATGTTATATTATAACAAAATAGAAATTAAGCTTGTATGAGATCAATTCAGACAGTTACTCGTTAGAGTTAAATAGGAGAAAAATGAAAATAACAATTTTACTAACAATCTTCACAATGTTCCTCGCGCAAACTGTGCTGGCGAAAAGCGAGCAAGAACTCACTAGTCCTTTGGCATCTATACCTCTAAGAAGCATCGGTCCAGCGATGATTTCCGGTCGTATATCTGATTTTGCGATCAACCCAGAAAGCCCACATGAATTTTATGTTGCGACGGCATCTGGCAATCTATGGAAAACCGAAAATAACATGATCACTTGGAAGCCCTTGTTCGAGAATCAAGGAGCTTATGCAATTGGCGTAGTCGAAATGGCCCAGCAAGACAAAAACCTGCTCTGGGTTGGAACTGGCGAGAACAATGCCCAACGTTCGGTAGCCAAAGGCGATGGCATTTATAAATCTGAAGATGGTGGCGGCAGTTGGCAACACATGGGCTTAAAGAATTCGGGCCATATTTCACAAATTTGGATCAACCCAACTGACCATCAACAGGTACTGGTTGCATCGCAAGGCCCTCTATGGAGCGATGGTGGCGATCGCGGCTTGTACAAAACCGAAGACGGTGGCGAGAATTGGGATCGTATTCTGGAGATAGACAAATACACAGGAATTAATGAATTCGTCGTTGACCCACATAATTTTAATAATATTGTTGCCAGCAGTTATCAACGTCGCCGACATGTCTGGACGCTAATAAATGGTGGGCCCGGCAGTGATATTCATAAAAGCACCGACGGGGGTAAGACCTGGGCAAAAATCAGCGCAGGCTTACCGTCAAAAGATATGGGGCGTATCGGTCTGGCAATGGCACCGTCTGAGACAGACACATTATATGCCATCATAGAAGGGGATAAAGAAGAGCAAGGTGTCTATCGTTCCTTAAATTTTGGTCAAACCTGGGAGAAACGTTCGAGTCACATAACCACTAGCCCTCAGTATTACAACGAGCTGGTAGTCGACCCAAAAAATCCAAACCGAGTCTATTCGCTTGATACCTTCTCGAAGGTGTCCGAAGATGGTGGTAAAACGTTTAATGCATTGTCTAACCAGTTTCGCCACGTTGATGATCATGCACTCTGGATCGACCCTAACAATACCGACCATTTAATCATGGGCGGTGATGGGGGCGTTTATGAAAGTTGGGACAGGGGCCAGATTTGGCGCCACGCACAAAACCTTCCTCTCGCGCAGTTCTACCGTATTCAGCCAGATAACGCTGAACCGTTTTACAATGTTTGCGGTGGCACACAGGATAATAATTCACTGTGCGCACCGTCTCGCACTGACGTGATTCACGGGATTACCAACGCGGATTGGACTATTGTGATTGGCGGTGATGGTTACAAACCACAGATAGACCCAACCGATGAAAATACCATTTACGCTCAATATCAATATGGTGGATTAGCGCGTTATGACAAACGCACGAAGGAATTGATCTCTATTACGCCGCATCCTGCGAGTGGAGAGACTGAATACAAGTGGAACTGGAACACACCGTTGTTGATTAGCCCACATAAGTCTACACGACTGTTTTATGCCGCGGAAAAAGTATTTCAATCTGATGATCGTGGTGAAAACTGGAAAGCAATTAGCCCAGATTTAACGCGTCAGATAGATCGGAATACGCTTGAGGTGATGGGACGAGTTTGGAGCGTTGACACCATCGCTAAAAACGTTTCGACGTCACTATGGGGCGCAATCATCGCATTGAGCGAAAGTCCACTGAAAGAGGGACTTATCTACGTTGGGTCCGACGACGGTGTGATCAGTATCACCGAAGACGGTGGAAACGATTGGCGCCAGGTGCTCAGTGTCAGCGGTGTGCCAGAAATGTCGCTTGTTGAGGACATAGTTACCTCGGTTCATGACGAGAATGTTGCTTACGCGGTATTCGACAATCATAAGCGCGGCGATTACAAACCCTATATTTATAAAACCAGCGATAAAGGCAAGAGTTGGAAAAAAATTAGCAACGACCTACCGGAGTGGGGTTCAGCGCATACAATTGCCGAAGATCACGTAGACCCAGATCTTTTATTCGTGGGAACCGAGTACGGATTATTTTTCACTCAAAATAGCGGTAAAAACTGGTCAAAGATGACTGGAGGCTTACCAACGATTGATGTTCGAGATATTGAGATTCAACGGCGTGAAAATGACCTTGTTATAGGTACGTTTGGTCGAGGTATCTATATCCTCGATGACTATAGTCCACTTAGAACCAATACTGATAGCCTCGAGAAGGTTGCAGCAACCTTGTTTCCTGTTAAAGATTCTTGGTTATATTTAGAGGGTAATCAATACGGCAATGAGAGAAAAGGTTCCAACGGCAACGAGCTCTTCACGGCCGACAACCCGCCTTATGGTGCTGTATTCTCGTATTACTTAACAGAAGATCTTAAGACCTTAAAAGCACAACGCCGAACTAAGGAAAGTAAGCTCGAAGAAGCGTATAAAGATACGCCATATCCAAGCTGGGACGCGTTGCGTATGGAGGATAACGAAGAAGCTCCAACAGTTTATCTCGAGGTAAGAGATGGCCAGGGAGATGTGGTTAGACGTGTTTCGGGTAATGTTAAAAAGGGGTTTCATAGAATAGCATGGGATATGCGTTATCCTTCACTCGAACCTATCCGGTTGGAACAGCCCACCGGCTACATTCCTCCTTGGGGCCACCCACCCAAAGGGCCTTTAGCATTACCCGGTGAATACACGGTAACGTTAAAGAAAAGACAACTAGGTAAGATAGAGACCTTGGGCGAGCCGCAAACATTTGCGGTCAAGTTACTCAATAATAGTAAAGAAATCGCAACAGACCGCGATGCTTTGTTAGCGGCTCAAGCAAGAGCGGGTGAATTATATAGGAAGGTAAGAGGCGCATTGAAGTCTCGAGACGAGCTAAGTTCACGTATCAAACATCTAACACAAGCGATCGTTGAAACCGTTGATGCAACAGAGGAACATGCTCAGAGTGTTCGAGCAATCAACGAGGACTTAATTAGAGTAAGCGTACTGCTAACAGGGGACCAAACAGTTAGCTCGCGCCAAGAGCCCATTCCGTGGTCTGTTCGTGGCCGTGCTTCGTTTATCTACGGTAGTATCGCTAACAGTCAGTTCAATGTGTCTGGCAATCATCTAACCTCTCTCTCAATTGCGGAATCAGAGTATCAGCGTGTTGCTACTCTCATGCAGAAGGTAGACAGCGAACTGCAATCTCTAGAAAGTGAGCTAGACGGTTTAAGAGCTCCTTGGACCCCTGGTAGAGTGCCTGTTAGTTTTTGATTTGCTGGGTGTGAATAGAATGCCAGTCGGCTCACAGCGACTGGCATTACACTCTCCGAAAACGGTTCTATTGACGATTACTTTTTCGGGTCAATCTAAGATCTATGAGTTAACGGGTGGTATTTGCCACGCAGAATAGGTGGTTTCACACCATCATCGACGGTCATCGTGGCTAGTGTGATCAAGTGTATCTAGTACAAGTATGTATAAACTCACCACATTGCTGATAGCTGCGTTCGTGACCTCTCCGGTTCTTGGCGGAGTAGGGCATGAAACCGATTTGAATATCCGTTTTGCGAGCCTTGATCGTTCATTCGAGAACCAAGCCAGTGACAGGCGCCAAACGGGAACGGGCGTCATCCTGCGGCATACCTTAAAGTCTCAAAATGAACAGTATTATTTGAGTATTGGTGGGTACGCAGCGCAAGTTTGGGAAAGTTCTGGGTCGCCTGCCGAAGATGTTTTTAAAGGCAGTGAATCACGCGTACGAGGGTTTAGTCAGATAGGAGAGGCCTTTATAGGAGTTGACCTTAGCGATACACTATTACTTAGATTCGGAAGGCTTAAGCACCAATCGCTCTTGCTTAAGTCAAAAACCAGAGCGCTACCGTCCACATTTCAAGGCTTGCAACTCAATTGGAATCCAAAACCAAATTTGGAACTTTACGGCGCCTGGTTTAACAAGTGGTCGAGAAGAGCAAGTAACCGCTTTACCGACTTCACCACAGAGTTTGAAACGGATAAAACGATCGATTGGCTAGCCCTTGGCGGTCTCAAAGCCAAAGTCAGCCATATTGATCTCAACCTTGAGTATATTGAGTCGTCAAACTTCGTTCGCAAGGCTGGGATTACTGCAAAAGCAAGCCTTTTTCGCGGCGATCAGATTTCTCTTAGCGGCGACATTGGTGCATTTGTTTCGCGCGATGCCGGGGCACTCTTTAAGGCGGGTGCGACTAACGCCCTAGATACGCTGCGTTCACAACAATCTGGAAGGTTAAAGCACCGTGGGCTTGGTTATTATCTTCGAGCTTTTGTTGACCACCAGCCGCATCGTATTGAAATCGCATATAGCGCATTTGGGGAACCTTGGTTAGAAGACTCATTTGCCAAAGACCATGGCACAACGCCATTCCCCACAAGGACTTTCGGCCCAGAGCTTACCAATCGTAACGAACAGGTTTGGCTGATCGGATATCGGTATCAACTTGAATCGGGGTATTTAAAGGGGCTCTCCGCGAGTGTCAAATTTGCAAATGGGTCTGGTGCTGAGAACTCGATTTCAAACATATTTGGGACAGCGTCAGAACAATGGGCCTTAGTCGATCTGAAATACAAGCCTCCTAAGCTTGAAAACCTAACATTGAGATTCATTCATCGAGATTACAGATCAACCATTGCCGGCAGCGTAGCAGGTGTCGCCGATGACCGATCTGAAACGCGCTTCTTTATCGATTATCAGCACCTGTTTTGATCAGATTAAAGATCAAAACCCCATTCTCATGCTAAACCGACAGTTGGAAATGCACAATGTACACTTACTCGACCTCCTTGCGATTCGCAGAACGATATAACATAAAAGTTTGGAGAGCCTTTTTACTCTAACAAGGGAAGAGGAGAGGCGTACGTCGATAACACTGTAGCCACACTTAAAAACTTGCCCTCTAATAGTTAATGAAACAGATAAGCGACATAAGACTACTATTACTGACCATCTCGATTTCGGTCGTTACCGCGAATGCTTACTATATTCACCCAATTATTGGCCGAGTAGCCGAGAGTTTTTCCGTCAGCCCAAGCGTTGTTGGCTTAGTTCCGGCTCTAAATCAAATCGCACTGGCGGCAGGCATTTTGATTTTATTGCCATTAGGTGATCGAATGAGTAATCGGCGATTGGTTTCGATCGTAGTGAGTGGTCAAAGCGCGGCTATATTACTGATGGCGCTCTCAAACAACTTTGTATTTTTTACCATTGGCTCAACATTGTTAGGCTTTTTTACGATTGCACCTTATCTAATACCCGCTTATGTTTCAAAGCGTGTTGGTGCTGATAGGCTAGGGCAGGCAACCGCAAAACTTACCGCTGGAGTGATGGCGGGAATCATAGCCGCAAGAGCCGGTGGTGGCATGGTTGCTGAACAGTTTGGTTGGCAATCTCTTTACGTTATTGCTGCTGCATTAATGATACTTTTTTCTTTTCTACTGCCAATGATCATGGAAGATCGCGAACCACAGGTCATAGAATTGTCGAAGCAGACTCGACAACGGTATTTAGAATTACTTGGCTCGCTAGCCCCACTCATTAAAGCTTACCCTAACATCGTGATGTCCGGCATTATCCAGGGGTTGTGTTTCGGCATATTCCTCGCTGTATGGCTCGGCATTGGTTTGCACCTCACCAGCATTGAGATGGGTTACGGGCTTGATATTGTCGGGTATCTAGCAGGTTTAAGCATCATAAACTTGTTCACCTTACCCTTCTTAGGTCGCCTAGCCGATAGACTGGGTGCTCAAAGCACACGCGTGCGATTTGCATGCTTGCAATTTGTAAGCATGCCACTGTTTGGCTTTAGTGGTGATAGCCCCTGGTTACTTATTTTACCAATTGTATTAATGCACATTGCAGGGCCAACTATCGATCTAACCGGGCGAATGATGACCTTAAGCCAGCCAACTGAAATACGAACTCGCTTAATGACCATTTATATTTCCTTAATGTTTATTGGCGGTGGGCTCTCCAGTTGGGCAGGCACTGCGGCCTATGAATACGGTGGTTGGTTAGCATGCGTCGCCCTCGTAACCGTGCTTTCGTTCGTTGTATTGGTATTAAGCTTCTGGAGTTGGCGGCAGGATAAGTTAGTTGCTTAGTTAGCTAGATAAACATCCAAAACTCGATTATGTTGATTCAGAATATTATTAATCTCAATGATTTGTTAAGTCGCCACTTCGCTATTTTTACCTATTTATTCAAAGTTTATAAAGCTTAGACCGCAAGCAGGAAATAAGTGCTAACATCTTTTACCTTATATTAATCCTGGTAAGAATGTTTATATTCCTGACCACTAATAATTTTCAAAATATCGTTTTCCAAGGAGTCTCGAGGTGTCTCTACAATTCGACCGATCTCTACCCCGTCTCTGAAAAAAACAATAGTCGGTGTGCGTTGAATATTTAACCCTTTTTCTAAGCTGCTCGGGGTCTTTTTAGCTGGGTCTAGCGACACTAGATTTAGATTACTCAAATCAAAGTTCGAGCTTTCCAATATTTTGTATAACCGTGGAACCTCACGCTGACTATCATGGCACCAAGTGCCCATGAAGACTTTCACTTGTATACCATTAAGAGTTTTTGTTAAAACCTCTAAGCTTCTTTTATCTGGTGAATAATTCGAATAATTTCTCTCGTACCAACTTCGATAAGGAGCCTCTAACAAAGCGAACTTATCGATTGCACCTACAAGATTTTCCTGAGGCTTATCGTGATGATCCGCAGTGTTATCCGCGTTAGCCGTTATTGCTGGTGCACAGCTTAAGATGATTACTAAAGTAAGAAACGAAACTATTCTTCGCATGCGTTTGTCCTAGGGTAGAGTAACAACCGATTATATCCGTATTTTACAGGATAACTTATAAACAATTGCCCGTGTAAGCAGGCTACGCTAGAACTATTAGGGAACAGCGAGTGCTAATAAAGCTTAAGAGGTCAGTCCTATTTTCTTGTTTCTGTCGTGTAATTTAAGAAGTTAGGGCCAAATTGGAGTTGTTTGTTAGTTGAAGAATCGACTCCCTTTTTGGACGAGAATGATGTTTTGAGCGAAGTACTGCATAGGTTCAAGATTCAATACAAGACACAGTTTATTTTTTGTTAACATCTGTTTAACTCCCCATCATTTCTGTACCATTGGCACTCGTTGCGTTTCTCCAGACTCAGCAGCAGGGGACACCATCTAAAGTCCACAAGATTAGCACGTGCAAGACTACCTCGTTAAGGCAATCTGACGTCCTAATAAAGATAGTTCAACGTCAATATTTTCATCACTCGAAGTTTAAGTAGCAGTTAGAAATGACACAAACCTACAACACCAACGTTTTAGCCAAACGTACCCTTTTGTATGCGTCGGCTTCGATGGGTTTCGCGCAAACTGTTTTGTTTGCAATATTAGCTCCACTAGGGAGAGAAGTTGGACTGATGGAGGTGCAAATTGGCGCCATTATTTCTTGTTCATCGTTAACTCTGTTCCTTGCCAGCCCGATGTGGGGGCGGGTCAGCGATACGTGGGGGAGAAGAAAGGTTCTTTTAATTGGGTTGTTTGGTTATTCGCTGGGAACAATAGTATTTGCGGGCGTGTTCCAAATGGCATTACTCGCGTACTTTGTTCCTACTATCGCGCTGGTATTGCTAATAATTACTCGCGTTGCCAACGCCGTAGCGATGGCCGCGGTAACGCCATCGACTAATGCCTATATGGCCGATATCACCACAGTAGAGGACCGCATTCGAGGTATGGGAGCCGTCGGCGCTGCGTTTAATATCGGTTCAATATTAGGCCCCGCCATTGGCGGCTTACTCGCCAGTATTAGTTTGCTAACGCCATTGTATTTTTCGGTTTTTTTAACACTCACAGCCGCATCGTTAACGCTGTATACCTTGCCTAAGCTACCCAAGCCTGCCGTGAAAAAGGAGCAGCCAAAACTCAAATATACCGACCCGAGAATTCTTCCGCTTGTTATCACAGGAGTATTCTTGTTTATGGGTTTCGCTATTATGCACCAAACGATCGCCTTTCGTTTTCAAGATGTATTAGGGCTCAGTGGTGTTGAAACGGCAAAAATTGTAGGCATTAGTTTGATGTTTTCAGCCGCTGCCGCCTTGTTCGTACAATTGCTAATCATTCCGCGATTGTCGGTAAAACCACACACCTTACTCAGCATAGCAATCCCGATAATGATGGTTGCATTCGGCATTATGGCAATCGGTCAAAGTCAGAACCTTTACATGCTATCGATGTGCATTTTAGGGTTGGGTATGGGACTCGCTGGGCCGGGATTTATGGCCGGAGCCTCTCTGGCAGTGTCTTCTGAAGAACAAGGCGCAGCAGCTGGTGTGGCCGGGGCTTGCCCTGCACTAGGGTTCACAGTCGGCCCGATATTGGGTACTTATCTTTACTCTGTAGACGGTGCACTACCATATATTTTTGCCTTTACTAGCTACATCATATTATTTCTTTTTGCTCTTAAGTCTAGAAACAAACGCCAATAGTTGGTCCTTAGATTAAGTAGATGCCGAGATACGCTAGGCGCCAATCCTCACAAATGCGGCAAGGGATCGTGTTTTAGACTCCTGACAGCTTAGCCGGCCCTCAGAGTAATGTTGCGGATAAATCGGCTCCTCAAAAAATCGATATCACTAAGCACAGTGAAAATAGGGCATTTCATCACACCAATATGTGAGTCGCTTGTAAACGTCTCGCATATCGCCATTGTTTCTTTTGTAACGGAAATAGCGCCACAGAGCAGGGAAAACTTCCAGGTTAAGATATACCCGCTGGCGTTATCGTTTTATCAACGGAGCATTCATAAAAACTGTTTCCTATTATAATAAATAGGCTCAATTTAAGAGTAATTAACGCGGTCTTAATCCGTACTTAGAAAAATACTTTCACGCAATCTGAGTGTTGCGAGGTCAATAAAGGAACGAATTTTCCCGCTGGTTCGGCGACCCTCCAAATAGACTAGGTTAATGGGTAGTGGTGGATCTTCAAATGAAATAAGGACTCTTTTTAATGAACCATTGGCAATCTCTTCACCCACTTGATATGACATTAGTCGAGTAATACCGCGCCCCTTCACCGCAGCTCTAACAGCGACTGCATTGTGATTGCAATACAGCCGGGGATTAAGCTTCACGGATTCGTTTATGTTCTGGTTTTTAAAATGCCAAACTTGAGTATTATCCGGCGAAGGAGGAAAAATGATTTCATGATTTGCAAGGTCAGAAGGGTGAGTTGGCTCGCCGTGTTCGGCAAAATATGATGGTGCACCACAGAGTACTCGTCGTACATCACCTACCTTAGTGGCGTAGTAGCTCGAGTCTTTCAAATGACCAATGCGTACCGCGATGTCCAAGTCATCTTCAAGAAGGTTAACAACTCTATCGAAAAACATGGCCTTAACAGAGACATTCGGGTTTTGTTCCAAATATTCTGTGATCACTGGCTCTACATACTTTTCTCCAAATAAAACAGGCGCCGTTATGCGTAATACACCCGTAGGTTTGTTATAAACGCCAGAAACCGCCGCTTCAGCTTCAGCTAGCTCTTCTATGATGCGTTTTGCATCTACTAAAAATTGGGCACCTGAATCGGTAAGCCGTACTATACGCGTCGTGCGATTAAACAGCTTGGCTCCCAGCCTACCTTCTAGGGTTGCAATGGTTTTCGTCACAGTTGGTGCTGACACGCCAAGCTGATTAGCGGTAGCGATAAAGCTCTGATGTTTCGCTACTTCCACGAAAACTTTCAACTCATCTAATTTATCCATCGGGTCACTGATACCATCTTATTGTTCGATTATTTCCAAATATAAAACAATTAAATGCCAAATTTGTTAATTATTTCCTTCTTCTTGTTGATTAATATGCCTAGCGTACTGAGTAACGACTAATGTACTGAGAGATGTCTCACGTTATCGCATCCCACCCTAAGCACGAATTCTCTAAAAGCAGAGAATTCAATTAGTAAAAATGGCAATAGATAGTAGTCGTGAGAACAAATAACTATATTTACCGAGATAATTAAAATGAACACTAAATTTCCGAACGATAATACTCCGATCAAGTTGTATCGCAATCCTCTGTCCGGGCATTGTCACAGAGTTGAGCTAATGCTTGCATTGCTGGATCTTCCGTACGAGGCAATTGATCTAGACATGGCAAACGGAGCTCATAAATCCGCCGATTATCAAAAAATCAGCGCCTTTGGTCAGGTACCGGCGATTGACGACAATGGCATCACATTGTCAGATTCAAATGCGATCATTGTTTATCTTGAAAAAAAATACAACGATGGTTATGAGTGGTACCCCCAAGACCCGGTTAAAGCAGCTGAAATACAACGTTGGCTTTCGGTTGCGGCTGGTGAAATTGCCCATGGACCATGCGCTGTTCGATTGGTTAAAGTGTTTGGCGCTGAGCTTGACTACGACCTTGCGAAACAAAAAACCGAAGCACTATTCTCGGTTCTTGAGGCACATTTGAAAACGCAAGACTATCTTGCAGGTACGAACATTACGCTTGCCGATGTGTCTGGTTACAGCTACGTAGCTCATGTGCCTGAGGGCGGTGTGTCGTTAGAACCTTATCCTACGATTCGTGCTTGGTTGGCGCGGATTGAAGCTCACCCTCGATTTGTGGGTATGACACGCACACCTTTAATAGAGGAGTAAATACCATGCGATCAGATCGAGATCATAGCCAGCATTATGGCGAAAGAAAAATACAGAAGTTGCGTCATGCGCCTGAGGAGTTAACTCAGTCAATCCCGCACTATATTCAGTCTGACATGCCGCAGCAGCATGCGGAGTTCTATGATGGACTATCGTATTTGCCGCTGTGCACAATGGATGAATTAGGGAGACCGTGGGTAAGTATTTTAGTAACTCGATCAGATCACGATTCTTCAATTGGCATCAATTTAGTAGAGTCAGCACAACTTAAAATAGAGTCTCAAATGAGCGTCCATGACCCATTTTTTGGTGCGCTTAAACAATCTCAGGCCAGTTCCGCAGGCAAGCCACTGCTTTTCGCTGGCGTGGGGGTAGATTTTTCAAATCGACGTCGAAATAAGATTGCGGGAGAAATATCGTCCGTTAATCTAAATCAAGATGGCCGCGTAGCGTTGAGACTGAAATCTAATGAGCATCTTGGAAACTGCCCGAAATACATCACCCTACGAGAATTAGCGCGAACCCTACGAACGCCGGAATTAGCGTTTGATCATATTCATTCGCCCGATAAACCCTTTTCAGGCGAAGCCAAACGGGTAATCGACAATGCGAGTACGGTGTTTTTTGCAACTAAGCACGTACCACATCTCGCCGGCGATAAAGGTGATAGGGCCGATATGGGCTTAAATCACAG
>CAYQVT010000059.1:0-16445 GCA_964420885.1 uncultured Gammaproteobacteria bacterium | reverse complement strand
GTCTTGTCGCTTAGCGAAGTGCTGTTTGCCTCTCAGCGAGACTACGCGCTGCAAACACCAGCACCGTTTCAGTCGTCGACCGCTTGGAATAATATTCAATGGCAGAGGCAGGGTGAATACAATGTATTAAAAGCACGCGAAAACTGGTCTAATCAGCCTTCAGTTGACCTAATCATTCCGACCAGAGACGGGCTTGCTGTTCTAAAACCCTGCATTGACAGTATATTGGCTAAGACAAGCTATTCAAATTTCAAAATAATCATCGCTGATAATGGAAGCGAGTTGGCCGAAACCCACGACTATTTTGGCCAGATCAGCCAAGATTCTAGAGTTTCTATAGTTGAGTATCCCGGTGAATTTAATTATTCGGCGATTAATAACTTTGCAGTGTCCAAGGGAGGCTCGGATTACGTTGCCCTGGTTAATAACGATATCGAAGTGATCGACGGAGATTGGTTAACGCAAATGATGGCTTGGGCCACTCAAGATGGGGTTGGCATTGTTGGTGCAAAGCTATTGTTTGGTAACGGCAAAGTGCAGCATGCAGGAGTTACTATCGGTTTAGGTAATGCGGCCGGTCACATTCATAGGCTTGAAGATGGTCAAGCACCAGGATATCAACTTCGATGTCTAGCAACTCAGAATATGATGGCGGTTACTGCTGCATGCCTTGTGACACCAAGAACTCTTTTCGAACAGCTACAAGGCCTAGATGAAATTGCCTTTAAGGTTGCCTATAACGATATAGATTATTGCTTGAGAGTTGAGTCACGAGGATACCAAATTATCTGGACCCCGGAAGCTCGCCTTTATCACCATGAGTCAGTCAGTCGTGGTGACGATATGAGTGATAAACATATTGAACGTTATTTCCGCGAACTGGAAGTCTTCCAGGAACGATGGAAGAGCAAGGGTTTTGTCGATAAATATTATAGCAAACACTTAAGAATCACTGATGAAGGTGTATTTCCACAAATTGAGCGTCATGAAAAAGATCAGCTTGTGGTATTGAATTAAGTCTTTAGCAAGAAGGTTTTTAGGTTTTTTATGATTTGAACACAATTATTATCGCTAAAAACTCCAGTTTAAAAGCATTATATTTTAGCTGGATTTTCGTATAATCCCGCCTTAATGAAGAATAATAACAAAGCTCTGTCCCGTAGCAGCGAAAGGTAAAATAATGGACGTCTCAATTGTCATTCCGTTCTTAAACGAATCTCCTAATCTGAAAGCGTTATGCCAAGAACTAAAGGCAGCGTTAGACCCAATGGGTAGGGAATACGAAGTATTGTTTATCGACGATGGCAGCAGCGACGATGGTGTTCAGGTTCTAGAAGACTTTCGCAGCGAGATGCCACAAATTAAGGTGGTCAGTTTTCGCCGAAACTTTGGTCAAACCGCAGCTATGGTGGCAGGGCTTGATTATAGCGAAGGAGAGATTGTTGTGACCCTCGATGCGGATCGGCAAAATGACCCCGCCGATATCCCGTCGCTGGTAGCAAAGGTTGAAGAAGGTTACGATATGGTTTGCGGTTGGCGTTATGATCGCCAAGACACCTATGTGTCTCGAAAATTGCCATCAATGCTTGCAAACAGACTGATTTCCAAAATAACCGATGTTAATTTACACGACTACGGCTGCACTCTAAAAGCAATGCGTAAGAGCCTCGCTAAGCGCGTTACCTTGTATGGCGAGATGCATCGTTTCATTCCGGCGGTGGCAAGTGGTGTTGGTGCGACTATCGCAGAGGTTAAGGTTAACCATCGTGCGCGCACAGCGGGTGAGTCGAAATACGGTATTTCGCGTACCTTTAGGGTCATCCTTGACCTTATTACGGTAAAGTTCTTATTGCGTTACCATGCTCGCCCTTTACACTTTTTTGGTATGCCAGGCCTGCTTCTAGGCGGGGCTGGGGGTGTGCTTATTACCTATTTGACCATTGCACGGCTGTTTTTTGCGGTGCCATTAAGTGATAGGCCGTTGTTAATTTTTGCGTTTATGTTATTGATAATTGGGCTGCAATTCATCTTGTTCGGATTGATTGGTGAAATGCAAACGAGGACCTATTATGAGAGTCAAGATAAACCTATTTATCATGTTCGCAAAACCATTGGTATCGACCATGAACCGACTGAGTCCGACGGTTAAGCCTGAGACCGACTGTTCATGAACGAGCGAATTCTCGCAATCGTTGTTACCTACCAGCCAGACATCGTTGTACTGGAGCAAGCGTTAAACGCTCTGACTCAACAGAATTGTGATGTGTTAATTGCGGATAATGGTTCTGAAAATTCAGTAGCACTGGAACAAGTCTGTGTCGATAGGGAGGCAACGACATTGTTACCCCTAAAAAAGAACCTCGGATTGGGAGCGGCTCATAATGTTGGCATAAAACATGCGCGCGCAAACGGCTACGATTTCGTGTTAATCATGGACCAAGACAGTGTGCCACTCGACAATATGGTGGCAAACTTACTGGCTGCGCATCGAACAAAATCGCAAGTGTCTAAGGTGAGCGCCGTTGGCGTAGTCTACTTAAATGCGGATACCGGTGGCTCATCATTTTTCGTTCGTTTTGGAAAATTTAAGTTTCAACGCCACTATTGTGCTGATAGAGATGCCGATGATTGCGTCGAGGCTGACTTCCTAATTTCGTCAGGTAGTTTATTGTCCATGCAAGCAATAGACGTTATCGGTGATATGGATGAAGGTTTATTCATTGATCATGTCGATACCGAGTGGTTTCTACGTGCCAACGCCAAAGAATACAAAGCTTACGGCGTTTGTGGAGCAACCATGCAACACGGCTTAGGAGAGAATACGCACATCATCTCACTGGGTGGGCGCAAACGAAACGTGCCTCAACATAGCCCGTTCAGGTACTATTATATTTTTAGAAATAGCGTTTTGTTGTATAAACGTGGATACCCGAGTTTTTTGTGGAAATGGAACGACGCTCAGCGTCTTGCAATGATTGTTGTCATGTTCGGGCTTATTAAAACGCCGCGGTGGGCCAATCTATCAATGATGTTAAAAGGGTTTTGGCATGGCGTGCTAGGTCGACGAGGTCCGCTGGTGCAGCAGAAGACCAATAACAGTGAGTTTCCAAGTGGTTAGCACGCACATTATTGTGGTTAATTATAATGCTGGAAGCTGGTTGGCGCGCTCGGTTCGGTCGGCGCTAGATTATAGTGAGGGTTTGGTCACGGTTGTTGATAATGCTTCTCAAGATTCTAGTGTTGCTGACGCTCAGCTGGTGTTGCAAAGTTCCCGCCTAAGTTGGTTACTTAATACACGCAATTTGGGCTTCGCTGCGGCTAATAATCAGGTTCTTGCCACACTTGAAAGCGATTATGCAGTGTTAATGAACCCTGATTGCGAGTTAAATGGACACAGCCTTACTCCAATTCTTGAGGCTATGTCAGACGACCCAACGATTGGCCTCGCTAGCTGCCGAATATTGAATGAAGACGGTAGCTTACAAGCGACCTGTCGTCGCCGTTTTCCGACACCTTGGTCTGCATTGGTACGAATGTTGGGCTTAAATCGAATTTTCCCTAACGACCAAAGGTTTGCTAACTTCGATTATGGTGACGTTGTAGACCCCTCCGAAGCGGTTGAGGAAATTGAGGCCATCTCAGGTGCGTTCATGGTCGCTCGACGATCGGCAATGGAAGACGTAGGCTTATTGGACGAAAATTATTTTATGCATTGCGAAGACTTGGATTGGTGTAAACGCTTTCACCTAAAAGGTTGGAAAGTCGCTTTTGTCCCATCAGCGTCCGTAACGCATGCAAAAGGCGTGAGCTCTAGATCACGGCCTACCGCAGTGCTCTTTACCTTACACACTGGTATGAATCGTTTCTTCGATAAGTTTTACCGGTCAGAGTATAATTTGTTACTACGCTTCACGGTTAAACTTGGAATTGCGGTAAGTTTTGTTATTCGCGCCACGCGTTCTAATCTAATGAGATTGTTAGGCCGATGATTATTGTAAGCGGTGCTAATGGCGTAGTTGGGAGGCCACTGTGTGAACTCTTAACTCAGCAAGGGCGTGAATATTTAGGTGTTTCTCGAAAGCCTAACGAAGCTCAAGAGATGCTCGAGTGGGATATGTCAACTACGCCCAATTCCTTGACTCGCGAACGATTGAGCAAGGTATCTTCATTGATTCATTGTGCCCCTATTTGGTTATTACCAGCTCATCTTGATTTGCTCAGAGAGTCAGGTCTTCAGCGTCTAGTGGTCTTTAGTTCGACCAGTGTCTTGAGTAAACGTGATTCTCAAAATAACGAGGAGCGGCATTTGGTAGCACAACTTCGAGATTCCGAGAAGGCGCTTCAAGAATATTGCGGTAAATACGATCTTAAACTCTACATACTCAGGCCCTCGCTCATTTACGGTTATGGTCGCGACCAAAATGTGTCTCATATCGCTAATTTTATACGACGATTTGGCTTTATGTTGCTTGCCGGTCGCGCCAGTGGACTACGCCAACCGGTTCACGCAGACGATCTGGCGGCTATCGCACTAGTTTGCTTAGAAGCGAACTCGTTGCAGTCAAGCTATAACTTAGCGGGTCAAGATACGATAAGCTATCGGGAAATGGTAACGCGAATATTTGTCGGCCTTGGACGCCGCCCGATTATCATCAGCATACCGCTATGGTTATTTAGGCCGGCACTGCGCATTGCCGCTAAGTTAGGTCATTTTTCGTATACTCCTGAAATGGCCACACGAATGAATCAAAATCTGAATTACGATTATCGCGCCGCGAGCGAAGACCTCGGATTCTCGCCACAGGGCTTTCTTGAGAAGCCGGATAGAGATCTGGTCGAATGAGCACCAGTATGACCGCGATTTCGGTTTTTGTCATCACAGCATTGGTCTCGTGGCTGGCCATTAGACATCTTATCGGCTACTTGATTTCAAAAGATATTGTCGATCGCCCGAATGACCGTACGCTGCACCAAGGAGCTGTACCAAGGGGAGGGGGGCTGATCATCGTCGTTGGCCTATTATCAGTCTTGGCTTGGTTGGCGATGACGTCAAACAGGCAGGTACTATTTGGTTGCTTGACTGGCGTTATTTTAGCTTGGGCGGCGCTAAGTTGGTGGGATGATAAGTATGACTTATCAGCCGGTTTTAGACTTCTTGTGCAATTGAGTATTTGTATTTTCACGGTTGCAGCACTCGGCTGGGTAAATCGCGTTTATACACTAGACTTAGCATGGCTAGGGCCCATCTTATCGGTAATAGGTCTGTTATGGATGGCGAATCTCTACAACTTTATGGATGGGCTTGATGGACTGGCGGCGTCGCAAACAATTGTTGCGAGTATCTCATTGGCTTTTTGGTTTTTCGTGTACGGGGATAATCAACTTGCGCTTATATGCGTTGTAGGGGCGGCGAGCAGCTATGGATTTCTTCTTTGGAACTGGAGCCCTGCCAAGATTTTTATGGGTGATGTCGGGAGCATTAGTTTGGGTGGCTTCTTTGGTTGCGTATTTATTTTTGGGGTGACGCGCTATGACATTTCGATTATCAGTTTTTTTGCTTTATTCGCGGTATTTATCTCAGACGCCACGGTGACCATATTAATGCGCTGTTTGCGGCGGGAAAAAATCTGGCAAGCGCATCGACAACACTTTTATCAACGCCTCGCGAACGCCGGATATCCACATTCAAAAATTGCCTTAGGCAGCCTACTTTTGATGGTGATAAGTTCATTCTTTGCAACGCTGGGCGTAATAGAGCGTGATATGATTGGCTTTTCATTGCTTGCCATCGTATCGATACTGGTCGCTGCGGCTGTCTTGGTTATCTATTTAGAAAACCGAGCACACATCTAAACTTACACACAAGAATATAGATTGCTTAGACATCATGGTGAAATCACTCACTAGTTTGATATTTCGATGGAGAATCATACTCCACGATATACTCGTTATTCCGATCGCTTGGCTGGGTGCCTACTGGTTACGCTATAACCTTGACACTATTCCAGACGTATTCTGGCAAGGCGCTTTATACGCCTTGCCTGTGGTTATAGCAGTTCAGGCCGTGAGCAATATATTTGTCGGCGTTCATCGTGGTGAATGGCGGTTTGTGTCTCTGCCAGATCTTAGTCTCATATTCAGAGCGGTAATAATTGGAACGGCGGCGATTTCCTTCACTCTATTTTTAGTGGCCGAAAGACTGGCTTACGTTCCACGCACAGCCATTGTACTGTATGTGTTGATTCTTACCGCGTTAATGTGCGGTTCTCGCTTGTTTTATAGGTTAATAAAGGAACGGCACTTTTCAGCTCAGTCTGGACGTAAGGTGGTTATTTTAGGAGCAGGCGCAGCCGGAGAGCAGCTATTGCGCGACCTCAATCGGAATCACCCTAACCGTTACAACATTGTCGCATTTCTTGATGACGACCCTAGCAAGATAGGTCGTCAGATTCATCGAGTGCCCATTGTTGCCTCGCCCGATGTATTACAAGACTTAATTTATCGTTGGGAAATTGACTTAGTATTGATTGCCGTGCCATCTGCGAATGACGAGCAAATGCAGCGGCTAGTCACGATATGTGAACGAACTGGCGTGGAATTCAAGACTTTACCGGGAGCCCATGAATTGCTCAGCGGCAAAGTGCAGTTAGGCGATATGCGCGAAGTGCGCATCGATGATTTGTTGGGCCGTGACCCAGTCAAGTTAGACTGGCATAGAATTAAACACAGTTTGTGCGACAAAACAGTATTAGTAACCGGTGCAGGTGGGTCTATTGGTTCCGAGCTCTGTCGACAACTCGCTTCGGTGTGCTCATCTCATTTGGTTATTTTTGATCAAAGCGAGTACAACTTATATCGCATTCAAGAAGAGATGGTTGAGCGTTATCCGCACATCAGAGTTACCCCTGTTTTGGGTGATGTGTGCGATGCCGCTGCGGCAAATCACGTTTTTAAGACCTTCAAACCCGCTGCGGTTTTCCACGCGGCGGCCTATAAACATGTGCCATTATTGGAGGGTCAAGTAAGGGAAGCGATCAAGAATAATGCGCTCGGCACGCGTATAATCGCAGACTTAGCACATACCACCGGCGTCGAAAAATTTGTCCTGATTTCTACCGATAAAGCGGTTAATCCTAGTAGTTTAATGGGCGCATGTAAGCGTGTTGCTGAAATTTACTGCCAGCAGTTGGCATCCATCAGTAACACCAAATTTATCACGGTGCGCTTCGGAAATGTTCTCGGGTCGGCAGGCAGTGTGGTTCCAAAATTTCAGCAGCAAATCAAACATGGTGGGCCGATTACCGTCACGCACCCTGAGATGACGCGATATTTTATGACCATTACCGAAGCGACTCAGTTAATTCTCGAGGCAAGCGCGATGGGTGAAGATGGCCGAATATACGTATTGGATATGGGCCAACCGGTGTTGATATCGGATTTGGCTGAGCAGTTGATACGGCTTTCTGGTAGAGAACCAGGAGAGGACATTAAGATCGTCTATACTGGCCTAAGGCCGGGTGAAAAGTTGCATGAGGAGCTTTTTCACACCGACGAAAATTTGACCGATACAGAGGCCGACAAAATCCATCTTGCATCGACGCGTAATGTTTCTAGACAATTAGTGGATTCAGTGTTTTCAAATATCGAAGAGCGTCTAGACAGTTATGACAGCAGCTTGTCTGATTGTATAAAAGATTTGGTGCCGGAGTATCAAGGGTCCGACTAATCGCTTTATTCCACTATGTCGTCGGGATCGAGGTCCGAGGTGCCCAAACCTTGAATCTCATCTTCATCGATCTCTTCCGGCAATCTCGATACTTGCATTAATAATCCAAATTTTGGGTGATCGAAGAAGTGCTTTTCGTTTAATTTTAGACGTCGCTTCTCCTTCATTCTAAAGCCCTTGTAGTCGAGGTCAATATTGGTAAACAATAGTTGATCAGCGTAGACCTTTATATAACCTCTCGATTCATCATCTAGGATGGTGTAATTTGCTGAATCTTCATATTGGAGTGATTCAATACCCCAAGAATAATGCTGTTTGACTTCGAATTCTGATGAATTACCTAGTGCCTCGGTCTCTTCGAGCAACATGCTGGGCTCGATTACCCAAGCTTTCGACCCAGATTTCATTTTTTTTGGTGCATCATATGCGTGACTTTCTGTGGCAGGGGACGCTTGCTCGTTTTCGAAAATTAACACCTCGACCATATAATCCTTTGCATAAGCATCGATTGTGAAAAAGGCAGCGAAAACGCTGGGGATAAATAGCGCAAACTTGTTAATAATTTTGAATTTAGTTGTCAATTGATTGCCACTCATGTCGATAAAGTATTGCGTAAAAGGTCTTACATTGTGTAAGTTTACCCTGCTGCGCGTTGAAGCACCAAAACCATATAGAATCAGTAATCAAAATGCCACCGAATTATCAAGTTGCCTCAGTATTTGAACCCTCGATTGGGCTGAGAAATAGCCATGTTCAAACTATTTTTTCGAGTGTCGGCCCGAGAAAATTTCTTATAAGCCAGCGTTTTAAGGCTTACGCGGAAAGGCAAAAAAAATTCACGCTAGATGGTGGCGACGGCATCCGTCTAGAAGGCTATTTTAATCAAGCGACCAATCGGCCTGCGAATCAAATGTCGATTCTTATACATGGCTGGGAAGGGTGCCATTCATCAAGTTATATGCAGTCAATGACGATGACCTTGCTTGAGAACGGCATTGATGTATTTAGGCTTAACCTTAGAGACCACGGCGATACTCAAGGCCTAAACGAAGGAATTTTTAATTCGACCTTAATCGACGAAGTAATCAATGCCGTGGAAGATTTACAATCGAGATTAGTTTACCCAAAGTATCACTTGGTTGGTTTTTCTTTGGGCGGAAACTTCGGTTTAAGGTTAGCCGCATTAGCTCATGATCACGAAATACACCTAAACTCCGTTGCTGCATTTTGCCCAGCAATTCACGCCGGTCAGAGTAATGTGGTGCTCAATCAGCGGGCCAACTGGTTATATGGGCGCTATTTTGTTCGAAAATGGAAGAAATCTCTGCGCAAAAAGATCCAACATTGGCCGCAGTACCAGTTCGGCTCAACCATGGAATCATTGAACACACTCGATGAACTTAACCACGAGTTTATTCCCAAATACACAGCGTTTAGCAATGTCGATGATTACTTTGATGCCTATGCTATTTCAGGATCGAAGTTAGATTCGACCATTGCACCTTGTTATTTGCATTTTGCCGAAGACGATATGATTATTCCCGTCGAAGGTATTGAGGGTATTTCAAACAACCCCAATATTCATATTTGCGTCTCTAAACACGGTGGACACTGTGGTTTTATTAGTAATTGGAAAGGTGACAGTTGGCAAGACCAGCGAGTGTTGGAAATTATCGAACAGTCTTAAAGCTGGTAAAGTGCCGCACCATTTTTATGCAGCCATGATTGGCGTTGTTTCCAATCTGGCATTTGCTTTTCAACAATACGCCAAAATTTCTTTGAATGATTAAACTCGTGACAATGCGCTAACTCGTGCACCACAACGTAGTCTAATATACCGCTCGGCGCCTGAATTATCCGCCAATTAAACGATAAATCTCCATTGCTATCACAGCTGCCCCAGCGACGTTTGTAGTCACGAACTTTGATATTGAGACTCTTATTTGTTGGTATATTCATTTGGCGCGAATGGTAAGCCACCTTTCGCAGTAATTCGTCGTACGCGATGGATTTATACCAACGAAGTAGTTTGTTTTTTACCGTTTGTTCTAATGGTAGTTTGCTCTTTCTTACCGGTACAACAATTGAATCTTGCGTCAAACTAATGAGTTTATTGCTGCCCTGAATGATTGAAAGGTGCTGCCTCTCACCATGCAACCATAATTCAGCCCCATCTATGAGCCTTAACTCAGGTTTACGCGCAGGTAAATTTTGACGGTGGCGATTAATCCAAGACTGTTTGGCGATTACAAAATCCACAATCGAACTATGACGCATCCTCAGTGGCGCACGTGCCTTTACACCCTGGTGGCTGACTTCGATCGACAACGTTTTACGTCGAGCCGTTCGAATGATCTGTACTACAAGGTCATCGATGGTGATGCTCTCAGGTTTGCTCATTTCTGTCTCTACAGTCTAGCCATCTAATGATTGCTAACCAGCGATAGAACCTCAGAGACCATGGCAAAGCGTTGCGCTGGGTCAGGCATGTCCCGACTAACTTGAATCGATTCTGCGCCAGTAAAACGGTACTCGTTTGGTTTGCTTGCAATCTCTCTCATGAGA
Source organism: uncultured Gammaproteobacteria bacterium (assembly GCA_964420885.1). GTDB lineage: Bacteria > Pseudomonadota > Gammaproteobacteria > Arenicellales > Arenicellaceae > Arenicella. The sequence continues at coordinate 6,154 of CAYQVT010000059.1, read as the reverse complement.
CGATCAATATTGATATCTGGGTTTTCGACGAACTTTACAACACCGCCTTTGGGACCAACCTCCAACACTTTCACATCATGCTCTGCTGCGAGAAGTTTTAACTCTGCAATCTGGAACAAATTCTTGGCAGCCTCGGGAAGTAAACCAAATCGATCTATTGCTTCAATTTGCAGCTCTTCGAGTTGCTCACTGCTGACAGCGCTGGCGATGCGTTTATACATGGTTAAACGAAGGTGTACATCGGGAATATACGCGCTGGGGAATCGTGCTGCGAGATTTAGATTGATATCGACGTGATCTTGAATATTGACGGCGCTGACTTGTTCGCCTTTTTTGATCTTACGTGCGCGTTGGATACTGGAGATCGCTTGCTCTAAAAAAGAGCTGTACATGCTGTAGCCAATTTGATCGATGGTTCCACTTTGAGATTCACCTAAAAGTTCGCCGGCGCCACGAATCTCTAAATCTTGAGACGCGAGTGCAAATCCAGCACCTAGCGTGTCGAGCGCTTCAATCGCACTCAAGCGCTTCTTAGCATCTTCGGTCATACTATTGAGCGGAGGCGATATCATGTAGGCATAAGCCTGATGGTGAGAACGTCCGACTCGGCCGCGAAGCTGATGCAATTGTGCTAGCCCGAAACGATCCGCTTTATTGATGATGATTGTGTTCGCTGTTGGAACATCAATTCCGCTTTCAACAATAGTCGTACACAATAGTACGTTGAAACGTTGGTGATAAAAGTCGCGCATTACATTTTCTAATTCACGCTCTCTGAGTTGGCCATGACCAATACGAATGCGCGCCTCAGGCACCAAATTTTGAATTCTGGCCTGCATCTTCTCAATGGTTTGAACTTCATTGTGCAAAAAATACACCTGGCCGCCTCGCCGAATTTCTCGGATCAGCGCCTCCTTCAACAATGCGTCATTCCATTCACGTACAAATGTTTTAACCGACAACCGCGCTCGTGGTGGGGTAGCGATCACTGAAATATCGCGTAGCCCGCTCAGGGCAAAATTTAAGGTACGTGGAATCGGCGTTGCTGTTAGTGTCAAAATATCGACTTGACTGCGCAGTTTCTTCAATTGCTCTTTCTGGCGCACACCAAATCGATGTTCTTCGTCGATAATCATCAAGCCTAGGTCCTTAAATTCGACGTTTTTTTGAATCAGTTTATGGGTTCCAACGGCAATATCAATGGTGCCGCTTTTAATACCCTGAATACCTTCTTCGGTCTGTTTTGGCGTACGAAAACGAGAAAACAACTCCACGTTCACAGGCCAGTCTGCAAACCGGTCAGCAAAATGATTGTAGTGTTGTTGTGCCAGTAGCGTGGTTGGTACCAGCATTACCACCTGCTTATTGCCGGAAATCGCCATGTATGCCGCTCGTAGCGCGATTTCAGTTTTGCCGAAACCTACATCACCACAGACTAGTCGATCCATCGGTTTGGCTGCGGTCATATCGTTAATCACGTCATTAATAACTTGACTCTGATCGGGCGTTTCCTCAAATCCGAAACCGGCTGCAAATGCATCGTAACCGTGATCGGTGGGTGGAAATGCATGACCGGTGCGCGCCATTCGCATTGCCTGTACTTCGAGCAACTCCGCGGCCACGTCATAGGCCTTTTCCTTGGCTTTGTTGCGCAGCTTAATCCAGGTGTCACTGCCCATTTTATGCAATGGCGCTGTCTCAGGCCCGCCGCCCACGTAGCGCGAAACCTTATCGAGAGACAATACCGGGATGTAAATTTTGTCGCCACCTTGATATTCGAGCGTTGCAAATTCGTTATCACTGCCATCGACTTGCAGAGTTTCGAGGCCGCGGTAACGACCAACACCGTGGTCTTCATGTACTACAGGGTCACCAATATTTAGCTCGGCGAGCGACTTGATGATGGCATCTGGGTCACGATTTTTGTCAGAACGCCTACGTCGCTGAAACGTGCGCTCTCCATAAAGCTGAGATTCCGTGATTATCTCGATATTAGCATCATCAATGCATAAACCTCGATCAACTTCAGCAACCGTGAGAGCCAGGGCGGCATCTCCGTTAATAAAGTCGCCCCAAGAATCTAGAGTTTGGTAGCTTTGTCGATGTTCGTTAAGTAAGCCTTTGATGCTTTCTCGGCGCCCGGCAGATTCAGCGATGATTAACGTTCGACGCGAAGCACTATTTAGGTGATCGAAAAATTCGGCGTAAGGGTTTTCTGACCGCGGGTTGATACTGAACTTCGGAGCTGGTTTAGTGTCGAAATCGATTACGTGTTTGGCTGATTTCAGATTTAGCTGAAGCAATTGTGCTCGTGGGTAGTTTTTGAGACTTGCAAAAATTTTGTCGGGGCTGAGAAATAGAGAATCCGGTTCTAATGGTGGCCACTCAAGGTTGAATTTGGCGTTTTCAAAGCGGTCTATCACTTCTTGATAAAGGGTTTCGGCGTTCTCCATAACGCCTTCCTCGAGCACAAATGAGGTGTTTTTTGGTAAAAAATTAAACAAAGTATGTGTTTCTTCAAAAAACAGCGGTAGGTAGAATTCGCTACCCGTCGGAGCAAGACCTTTACTAACTTCTCGATATATAAGTGATTTTTTGGCGTCTCCGTCAACCGTGGCTCTAAACGCCTGCCTGAAGGTTTCGACACTACCCGAATCGAGGGGAAACTCGCGTGCTGGCAATAAGCGAATTTTGTCTAAGGATTCGGCTGATCTCTGTGTTTCAACGTCAAATAATCTAATGGTTTCAATGGTTGTATCGAAGAGGTCGAGGCGAAATGGCGTATCCATACCCGACGGAAATACATCTACGATTCCTCCCCGAATCGCAAATTCTCCCGCTGCCATGACAGTGTCGACGCTATAGTAACCCGCGTCAACAATACGTTGGCGAAAGACTTCAGTATCGAACTCATCATTGACACGTAAATCGAAGGTGTGTGCGTCAACATACTGAGTCGGAGCAAGGTGCTGCATTAAGGCTGTAATGGGAATAATTACTACGCCTCTTTCGAGGTATGGAAAACGGTGCAGGGCCAACAATCGCTGAGAAATGATGTCTGGATGAGGCGATACTCTGTCGTAGGGTAGGCATTCCCAATCAGGAAAGGTGAATATTTGTTGGCTGCCACCCAGAAAGAATTCAAGTTCTCGGGCTACTAAAGACATATGCTGTGCTTCGGAGCAAACATATACTACTGTGCCTTCTCGACGCGCAAGTTCTGCGACAGATAGACTAGCGGCAGCCCCGTGGAGTTTACGCCAATGGAGTACGTCGCCAGCTTTATTTGGAAGAATTGGGTTGCTGCTAGATTGCACGGCAATTAACGGAGTAAGGTCAAAAAAACTGGCAGGATAATATCACTTTGTACACTAAAGAGCTTTTAGATTTCTACGCTAGATCGGACAAATACTGGCTAACTGACTTTGCTACATTTTCTGGGGTTCTTAGCCAATTAAAATGAGTCGCGCGATGGCGGTCAATGTCCTCACCCGTCATGGATATCCGTGTCACTCGATTACTCGAGATCTTCGACAATAAATGATCGGTTGCCTTGGCTGGAGCTAGTTCATCATCAGAGAAATTTATTGCCAATACCTTTAACTCGGACAGCTTAGGAAAGGGTACATAGCTATATTGGCTATTGATCAGCGTATAATCTCCAGTACGCGCATTGTAGGCCCAATCACGCATGACTGATCGGGCTTCTCGACGGCCTCCAAAACCTAAATTACGGCCAGGAAAATAGCCTAATATTGAACTTATAAACCAGGCCATTTGTGCGAAGACAAGCAAGCCCCATCGATAGGGCGATGGCCAGTTTCGGTAATAAACAGAACACGAGGCGGCCAAAATCAAGTGTTCAATTTCATCAGGGTGTTGGCTCAGGTACAGAGAACAAACTTGCCCGCCCAAACTGTGACCTAATAAAACTAATTTGTAGTGTGGGTAATGATGACGCAAACTAGAAATCGCATTCGGTAAATCTTCCTCAGCTAACTCAGCGTAGCCGAAGTTAATGGATCGGCTGGCTCGAACTGCGCTGTGTCCATTGCCTCGCAAATCAATGCTTGCAGCCGCGAAACCATTTTCGACAAAGCAACCCAAAAGTTTGTCATATTGTTTGGCGGACACGCCCATAGCGGGAACGCATAGTATTAATGTGTCGCTATTATCAGGCAAGCGAACATTAATTTGATTCTCGGTATCCTGATTTGTACCGAACTTAATTTGAATAGATTTCATAGGTGATTGAACCATTTATAAAAATATACGTACTCATGGGTAAGAATTCATATGAATGATCTTGCATGCCGAAATTCCGTGTAACTCGGAAGTCTGCTTTCCATATGAATAATAGGGCAGTTTTACTAATTTATATGAGAGTAAACATGAAGATAAAAAACAGCAATGGTTTAAAAAAAACGGCTAGTTTGGCTTTCTTAACCGCAATGGTTGCTTCAAATCCGGTTCATGCGGCTAACGAGGGTTGGTATGTATCAAGCTATATTGGCTCACTTGACGTCGACGATGTGTCGCTAACGAGTAATGATGTTGTCAACGGTGTGCAAAGCCCACGAAATCTTACGGTGGGAAGCGACAGCGATGTGGCTTTTGGCGGCGCGCTTGGTAAACGTTTTAAAGGTACGAAATTTGGTGCCGTGCGTATTGAAGGAGAACTAAGCTATGCACGAAACGACGTAAGCGATATTAATTTTAATAATAATATCTTTTCTGATTCACAAGGTTTTGTTGAGGGAGATATTGAATCTACGTCAGTATTTCTCAATATTGCGCAAGAATTTAATGGTTTAGCGACGGGCGTGCGGCCATATCTAGGGATTGGTCTGGGCCTAACAGAATTTTATGGAGACTTTCGCTACAACCCTAATTTGGCCGCCAATATAGACGACGACGATCTTGCATTGTCGTACCAAGTATTCGCCGGTTTAGACGTTGATCTAACTGACCGGTTTACTGGTTTTATAGACTATCATTTAGTTAAAACCGATGACTTCGAACTAAATCGCTTTGGCGGTGGCGCAGGAGGCCCAGCTGAAACTAGCCAGCAAGGAGATATTGAAGTGGGTCTATTAACCGTAGGCCTGCGTTATTCCTTTAAATAGTATTAAGGCGCTTGATTGAAATCTCGAAAAAGCTTGTAGTAAGGACTCTGTTTTTCTTTCTACGAGCTTTTTATACACTGGACTACCACAGCGATGGCTGTTCTGAGCTCATTCCATACCATTCAGGGAAGAACAACATGCTCATCAAAACCGCTAATTGAATCGCTATAAACGGTACCACGCCGCGATAAATATGCGAAGTTTGCACACTATTGGGTGCCACTCCTTTTAAGTAAAATAGAGCAAAACCAAATGGCGGCGTTAAAAAAGAGGTTTGTAAGTTCATTGCGATCAAAATTGCAAACCAAACCTGATTGATCCCCAGTTCTACAACAACAGCGTAGACTAGCGGCAGGACAATGTATGAAATTTCGATGTAATCTAAGAAAAACCCGAGCAAGGTGATTAGCACCATTATGGCGATTAGAAAACCCCATTTATCCCCGGGGATAGACAGTAATAATTGCTCAACTTGCTCTTCTCCACCGGTATAGGAAAAACCCATCGAAAAAATTGAAGCGCCTAGTAATACCGCGAAGACCATGGCCGTGATTTTGACCGTTTCATGAGCACTGTCCCATAGCATTTTGAACGAAAATTTTTGATACAAGACCGCAAGCAAAACCGCGCCCATACATCCTAATGCGGAAGATTCCGTTGGCGTCGCTACCGCGTTGAAAATTGACCCTAAAACAACCAAGATGAGTGCTAAAGGAGGTATCACTGCGATCAACGCGTCTCGAATTATTTTACCTCGAGAGTCGGCGGAATTCGATTGTGGAATAACCGGAGCAACCTCGGGTTTGAACCAACAATAGATTAGGACGTAGACTATGTAGGCGGCGATCAGAATTAGGCCAGGTTTCAGTGCTGCTCTGAATAAATCACCGACAGGCACGTTCAGTACATCGCCTAGTATGATCAAAACGATTGAAGGGGGAATAATTTGTCCCAAAGTGCCTGCTGCGGTAATCGTGCCTGTCGCCAGTTCTTTTTTGTATCCATAGCGGAGCATTACCGGCAATGAA
>CAYQVT010000058.1:0-16659 GCA_964420885.1 uncultured Gammaproteobacteria bacterium | reverse complement strand
CTCGAGCAGCAACACGGTGACATTTGGGTCTTCGCTTAATCGGTTCGCCAACACACAACCCGCCGAGCCAGCGCCAACAATAACATAATCGTACTTCATAAAAACCGTCTATTCTTGAATGATTAACGAGATCAAATAATGCCTATTTAGAACCCATTTTAATCGTGATTTGAAACACAAGAAAGCATTACAAAGCGTTATCTACCAAAGACGACTCTGATTAGCAAGCAAACAAATGAGGCGACGATACTTATCCATTCAAAATGTGGTAAACACGAACACTATAGTGACGCAAATTCACGAACGTTAACTTAACCACGAAGCATTGCAGCGAGCCAGGTTTTAATCCAAAATGAGAATCGAAGTACTAAAAACAACAATAAACTAGCTATTTATGAATTTCAAAAAAGTACAAGACAAAGAGAAATCGTTGTACGTAACTTGGGAAGATGATTCGACATCAGAAATGCCTTACATATGGTTGCGAGATAATGATCAATGTGAGCTGCACCCAAAAACCGGTGAGCGTACCTTTGACCTTACCAGCGTATCTCTAAGTATTGCTCCTGAAGGCTTCGAAATTGAGTACGGCGATTGCGCAAGTGAATCAAGAATCAGGATTGATTGGCCACTCAAAGATACGCCTTCTTTTTATAAGGCGCAGTGGTTATACGATCATCGGCCTGGCCACCCACGATACGATGCAGCAGCAATAAAAAGGAAAAGCTGGGCAGCTAAAGAAATGACCTCAATTCCGAGGTTCGATGCGGCGTCTTGTGAAAACTCAAATCAGGAATTACAAAATGCACTGGTGACACTAAAACAAACCGGTATTGTTTTAATTCACGGCTTGGACGACGACTTCAGTGCTGGGGAAAGATTCGGCGACCTGATAGGCTTTAAACGAGAAAGCAACTATGGCGTGATGTTCGAGGTTAAAAGCAAACCGGAACCCAATAACCTCGCATACACATCGCTTGCTCTGCCATTGCACACAGATCTTTCAAACCAAGAGTTCGTGCCAGGAAATCAATTCTTACATTGTTACCGAAACGATGCCGATGGCGGGGGCTCGGTGTTCGCCGATGCGTTAGCGATTGTCGAAGATTTTGAACAACAGTGCCCAGAGTATTATCAAACCTTATGTGAGCTTTCGGTGCCTTGGCATTTCTTAGACGATAAGGACGACGTGCGGTATCATCGACCAGTCATCGGTCTAGACAAAGACGGCCGATTAAGCACTCTAACCTTTAATGCGCACTTGGCCGACGTACCTGATTTTGACGCCGACTTACTGTACTCTTTTTATGCGGCTTATCGTGAGCTTATGTGTCGCATTCGCGGTGCAAGTTACAACATAGAATACTTACTAAAAAATGGCGAAATGGTTATCTTTGATAATCAACGCGTGCTGCATGGGCGCACTGCATTCGACCCTAACTCAGGTGAGCGCCACTTGCGTGGTTATTACATAGAGCACAACGAAATAAACAGCCGAATCAGAATGCTGGATAGATTCGCTTTAGAATGAAGCTCATCTCAAAACCAGTAACACGTTCATAAGAGTTGCCCGCTTTTAAAAGCGATTTAGTAACCGCCCATACCATTTAAAATACCATTGGAGAATTGTTAAAATGAAGGAGTCGATGCGACTGATTGATAAGCCTACCTTTCTAGGTTCTTTAGCACTGTTATTGTTCGTAACAGTACCATTAATAATTTGGCCAGATGAAGGCGCTGAATACGTAAAAACCTCGCGCAATTTTGTGGTAGAAAACTTAGGAGTTGCTTATTTGATGTTAGGCCTTGGGGCATTCATCTTCATGCTCTATGTTTCGTTCAGCGATATCGGGCGCATCAAGCTAGGTGATCCGGGTTCGGAACCAGAGTTTAATACCTCATCATGGGCATCAATGTTATTCTGCGCCGGAATTGGGGTTGGCATTATGGTATGGGCGCCTATTGAATGGGCGTACTACTACCAGACGCCTCCATTTCTAATTGAAGGTGGCACGGCTGAGGCTATGAAATGGGCTTCGGCCTACGGCATTTTTCACTGGGGCCCAATTGCCTGGTCTATATATTTGGTTCCAGCGCTGCCAATAGCCTACTTTTATCACGTTCGAAAGAATCATAAGTTGAAACTCTCGGAAGCGGTGGCTCCGGTGATTGGTAATCGCAATGTTCGTGGCTTTTGGGGAAAGCTAATCGACGTGTTATTTGTATTTGGTATGCTGGGTGGCGGCGCAACCACATTGGGTTTAGGAGCTCCTCTTCTTAATGAAGGGTTGCATCAATTATTTGGTTTTGAAAAAAACATTACCATGCAAATTTTCGTTCTAATTTTAGCAACCGCCATTTTTGGAGCGAGTGCCTACTCGGGCATTAAGAAGGGCATACAAACGCTCTCAAACATCAATCTATTCTTAGCTCTAATTTTACTGATATTCGTTATCATTGTTGGCCCCACAACGTTTATTGCTGAAACGTCCTTATCATCGTTGAGTCTCTTAATTGAAAATTTCTTTTCAATGGCTACCTATCTCGAACCTTTTGGTGGCCTAAACGGGTATCAGGATACGACCTTTCCGCAAGATTGGACTATCTTCTATTGGGCTTGGTGGTTAGCCTTCGCGCCTACAATTGGTTTGTTCATTGCGCGCATTTCTTATGGTCGAACAATGGCTAACATGGTGGTTGGTTCTCTGTTTTTCGGCTCGGTTGGTTGTGCCCTATTCTTCATGGTACTAGGCAACTACGGCTTACATCTGCAACTCAGCGGTTCACTCGATATTGTTAATATCTTAAATACCGATTCTCAATCGGCTGCGGTGTTCGCAATTTTAGGTAGCTTACCGTTCAAAACAATCGTCATTGCACTGTATACCGTGTTGGCAATTGTATTCTTGTCGACCACGTTTGACTCAATTTCTTACATCTTAGCTTCAGTGGTGCAAACAGAAGTTGATGACGAACCAATGCGCTGGAACCGTCTTTTTTGGGCAGGTGCGTTGAGCTTTTTACCCATCACCTTATTGTTTTTAGGCGATTTACAAACACTTCAAACCGCCAGTATTGTGGCTGGTGCACCATTGGTGATAATTTCCTTAATGTTGTGTATTTCAATCTACAAAACAGCGAAGTATGATTTGAATCGACAGTCGTCTGTCCCAGACCCTGAAATTGATCTAGACGAGTTTCCAGAACACGACCCATGGAGTCGTCGAGGCTCGTGGGATGATCAATGAGGTTTCAAATAATACTTAACTAACATTGCACGATCATGAAACTCGACCAGCCTTTCGTACGTTTGCCTTTTAGATTTGATGTCGATCGCTTAATTGGCGAGTTGAGTCAATTTGAAGAAAAACAGTGGATGGCCCACCCTAATCGAATGCAAGGTAACGCTGCAATCCCTCTGGTGTCACAAAACGGCGAAGATAACGACGAGTTCATGGGCCAGATGTTAGCCACTCCTCACCTTCAGCGATGCCATTACATGCAGCAAGTGATGACGAGTTTCGGTGAAGTGATGGCGCGCTCTCGTTTGATGCGATTGGGTGGCGGTTGTGAGGTCTCAGAGCATGTCGATTTTAATTACCACTGGTACAGCCGAGTTCGTATCCACATTCCAATCACCACTAACCCTCAGGTCTTGTTTTATTGTGGTGATAAAAAAATCAATATGCAAGCAGGTGAGTGTTGGATTTTTGATTCTTGGCGCCGTCACAAAGTAGTTAACGCAAGTTCTGACAACCGAGTACATCTTGTTATCGACACAGCCGGTTCGTCTCGGTTTTGGGGCTTAGTCCGTAAAATGCAGGGCATGAACGATGCTAGAATAAGAGAAGAAAGCCAGTTTCTCGAATACGATGCGAATATCAAACCCGAGATCCGTACCGAACGCTTTAACGTCGCGCCAGTCATGTCGCCTGGCGAACTCGAGGCGATCGCCAACGATCTGATTTCTGACTTCAGCCAGCATGCGCGCAATCAAAAGGTGTTGGTAGCCCACTATATTCAATTACTAAACGATCTAGCAAAGGATTGGCGCGAAGCTTGGTCTCTCTATGGCTATCAACACCGAGGTATACCGCACTACCAAAATATTTTACAGAGCGCGGTAAGTAAACTAAAGCCCGAACCCAGAGCATTGCTCACTGCGAGCAACAAAGTCGGGGTTAATCCAATTATTATGCAGCGCATTATTCGAGCTGCGCTGAATACAGAATTACTCCCCGATTTTAAAAGCGACGATCAAAGTAATTCGTCATAAGCGAATGGTTAAAATCTGGCTAGAATTTATAATCGAATAAGGCCAGATCGGTTCGGTAAAACTCTTCCACCAGTTCACGCAATTGGTCATCGTAGTACTCTCGATAATGAGCGTGATCCGAGCTGTTACGTTTCTTAAGTTCTATCTTGGGCAATCCCAGACGCTCGAAGACAGCGTTCAACGAGCCCTGCAAGTTTTCGTAACGGCCGACGAAATCCACACCAAGTTCACCATCAGCTATAGTCAGGAGTTCACTTTGAGGAGTGACCAATATTCTCGCTCGAAAGGCTGGGCGTTCTAAGGCCATCTTCATCCACAAAAGAGAGTTCGACTTGAACCTGGGGTTCTCACGATTCAAGAAAGCACAGATCGATACGAAACGATCGAAGGGATTACGCACAAAACCAAAACTAAAATAGCCACCCCATTTGGGCTCGGTAAGCGCCGACGTTAGTTGTTTTACGCTAATATGGCCGTGTTTAATCGTCGCGATTTCTGCCACCGGAATCGACTGCTCACCGAACAGCACTTGTTGCTCCCAGTCATCTTGAGAAGAATATCGATGCAATGCTTCTCTGACTGAGTGTGTGGCGGTCTTTGGTATCGCATAAAAAATATAGCGGTGTTGGTGCGAAATTATCATAGTGATTCAACAAAACGCTCTAAACGTCGGGCAGCCGATTGATAATCCGGTTCGATTTCACACAGCATAGCTTGATGCCGCCGCCATTTATCTGACTCTGGCGGAGTTAAAGTGAACTTTGAGTGCGTGAATCCGGAATCAACAAATTTCTGCATTTTTGGACCAAATGGAACACCGCAGAAATCACAAGCGCGTTTCAAAGTCGTATTTGTTTCGCTAATAAGACTTTCGTAACTTAAACAAAGAACATCGCTCTTAATCAACTCTAGATCATCGAGCATGTTATTAACAATACAACTCCACTGCCCAGCCGCACGCCGCTCAACTGGTTGCGTCATGAGACTTTGCCAATCGTTAACCAATGGGAGTGACCACTCAGCTTCCTGACCGGATTGGTTGATTGGCAGATTAGAGTAGCTTATGAATCGCCTAGAGTTCCAGGCGTCTATCAAACTGGCAATAGAGGGTTTTGGGTCTCGGTAAATCAAAATAAACTTAGCGTCGGGAAACATTGCTTTTAGAAATGGAATTCGCACGGCATTCTTAAGGGTCTTTTCTATCAGGCGTATAGGCCCTATCTCCTTTGAATCAGGAAGATCGCTAAAATTGACTCCACTGGCATTACGAAGTTTTTTAGTTAAAGCGTGTTTCAACATGCGCGCGATTTCAGGGGTCGAATCTTGCGCCGATAAAGCGTTGGATTGATAATTTCTCGCCCTGGGGTGTAAGGCCTCAATAGACTCTATTTCACGATCAATTTCGTCACCAAATGACCAAAGCAATTTGTTGCTTTTTAATGCTTCAAACAAAACTGTACTGCCCGCGCGTGGGGGAGAGACAATAAACACAGGGGCGCTAAAATTTGCCGCCCGCTGGTCTGTGGCACTTGATTGGCGGCCTTTAGGAAACTGGCGTGAATCACCATGATCTCTGCCGTGCATTGGCAGAGTGGCCTTCTTATCAGTACTTTGATCCAACCAATTTGCGACGACGCTATAGGCCGAAACCCGATTACTCTGGAGAGCCACGTTTAATAATTTTGGCTTTAAGCTGGCTTTTAAATCTGTGGCAAGGCTTTGGTAATACTCTATATTCTCCGGCAAACACCAATACAGGGACCAATAGCCTCGCCAATCCTGACAAAACTGTTGGCAGGCGGTCTCTATTACTTGATAGCTATCAGGAGCCTTGAGCTGAAAATGCTCTATCTCGGTGAGAAATTCGCGCATCATGGTTTCTATTTCATCCGGCGGACACACCGGCATGCTGTTAAAGTTTTCAAATCGAATATCAGCATGAGTTTGCGAGTTGAACGGAATATCGCGAACACTGTTTTGCCAGTCGCCTAAATCATGTCGAGGATTCCACCCTATACCCGCTAGATTCCAAAATTGCGCAGTTCCGACCGTATCAATAACCAAATGGATACGACGAACGTCGGTCGGATTGACCACCGTGTGTTCTCGCCAATTATCAAATATCCACGCTTCCCCTGCACGCATGTGTACATCAACGCCAACTTCGCCTGTTGCCCCAATCGAAGAAAAGATGATATGCGGGTCAGTAATAATTGGAATGTGAATCCTGACACGATGACGCCACGCATAGTCAGTGTCACTGTGCACAGGTACTTCGCTATGGGGAGCTAAACGCATGAACCTAGAGCGGCCGATGACGGTTCCCAAAGACATCATTATTTGCTGAACATAAGGCGTACGACCGAGTGCCGCGGTAGCCTGCATCGCGCCGGAGGTAGAGTCACCCGAATCCCCGCCACTGGAGACTAAACTAAGCGCCGTATTACCTTGGTATCCCAGTGGGTGGTAATCCCATTCGTGTTCTGAAAATTGATTCGCCTCGTATAACAATCGTTCAACGTCGAAATTTAATGGCAAACGAATAAACTCAGAAGAAAGGCGCATATGATCCTCTGCCCACAGACATTAAGTGATGGGGTAACGCTTTAATATATCCGGTCCTAAGGCATCTATCAAAGGTTGCAAATGATCTTCGAAATTACGCCACTGTTCAAGTCCGGTGGTATAGATGGGTTGTCGCACTTGCTCTGAGCTCGGCGTTCGAACATTACGTTTTGTTTTATAAAACTCGATGCAATCATCTTCGAATGGCAATTCGCAAAAATCTAAAATTCGACGAACCTGAGTCTCCAAGTCATGCACGACATCTTCGTGCTGTACTCGGAGTATGAAACCGGGTAACACTTCGTCCCAATGATCCATTAGTTTGACATAGTGTTGATAGTAGTCTCCTATTTCGTGCAAACCATAGGTGAACTCTTGGCCTTCTGCAAACAGTTGTTTAAAACCACTAAAACAGCACGCCATTGGATGACGCCTTGCGTCAATTATCTTAGCGTTGGGCAAGATCAATTTGATTAAACCGATATGAAGAAAGTTGTTCGGCATTTTATCAATAAAGTAAGGTGCTCCCTGTCTAAACACCATAGTGTCGTTGATATATTGCTCACCGAATTTTTGAAAGTAATCGTGGTCTAATTCTGCCAATATTTTAGGGTAACGAGGTTCTTCACCCTCGGTAACTTTCTCTCGACCTCGCAAACGGCGGCTGATGCCTAAAATATTTGGCAGTTCCATTGTGCCATCAACTTGTGAGTGAGAGGCTAGAATCTGTTCCAATAAAGTGGACCCAGCTCTGGGTAAGCCAACGACGAATATCGGATCGGGTGCGCTGCATCCCACCTCGGCCATTGAATCAAAAAGATCTACATTACATACCTTAATCTGACGTTCTACACGTTGATGAATTTCTGGCGCACTGTATTTTAGTAGATCTTTATTGAGTTGATTACCCAACTCGTAAGCGCTAAACGCCTCTTTATATTTCTTCCGATCTTCTAAGGCTTTACCCAAAGCGAAATTCATGTGAATTTTATCGGTCAAGCTCGTCTTTGTACGCGCACGATAATCCTCCATGTGAGCAATTTCTTCATCAGTAAACTGATAGGTTTTAGTATTTGCTAAACTCCAAAAAGCGTCGCCAAAATCTGGAATATGTTTATACAATTCTTGATAAGCCGAGGTTGCTCTTTCAATATTTCCTAGGGTTTTTTCGGCATGTCCAAGTAATAATGACAAATTCTGCATGCTTGGGTTAGCGTCAATGATGTTGCGATACAATTGCGCACCTTCCTTAGTCTCACCGATGCCAGACAAGGTCGACGCTAGCAAAACTTGAAATTGGACTTGATTTGGATGTTGTTGGTTTAACGCCTTGGCTATTTTGTGTGCTTCGCCAAACTTTTGACGTTTAATTAGAAGGTTGGCGTAATCGAAGCGCGCACCAATATGATTAGGTGAAAAAGTCACCGCACTTTCAAGGATAAACTCAGCTTCTTCGATAATCTTAGCTCGTGTTGCAATTTCTGCTAAGAGCCGCATTCCTTCGATGTCTTGCTTGTTCTTAAGCATATAATCGCGGCAGATTTGGTCGGCTAATACTAGATTATCGCGATTGAGATTACTTTTCACTGCTTGCAATGCGGGATGCAGTGCTGACAGTTGAGCCACCTCATGATTAGCACGAGCAAGACCAACTTTATTATTACTTTTATTGTACAAGCCTACCAGCGCTTTCCAGCTCGCAATAAGAGCATCGTCAGTATTAACTGCCATTTCATAAGCATTAATAGCTGGCGAAATCTTTCCTTGTTTTAAAAAGATATGACCAAGTTCTTGATACGCACGTACGTAACCTGAGTCGATACTTAATACCTGCTCAAGCGCGGTAATCGCATCATCATCTTTATTAAGTCTGCGTAAACAAACTGCTCGAATGTAGTAGGCTTCAGCATTAGTATTAAGCTCACTGTCATTATCTGTGATGAAGTCTAATGCAGCCTGAAACCGGCCGCTTTTAACAAGTTCGGTAGCTTGTGATGTTAAAGTAGTTTGAGATGACATTCTTAGCAGATAACAGTATTCAGATTAAATAGATAGTACAGCATCTCGTCCAGATATATTGCGTAAACGCGATGGCAATAAGACATAAATATCGACATAAAAAACAAAAAAGGCGAGCTAAGCAGCTCGCCTTTTTAATTAATTTACTAAGACATTAACCAAAGATTAACGCCTCAATAATCGACCGTTAAACCATTCGGTTTATTGATAATCCCAGCGGAATCGCAAACCAACCGTGCGAGGTCGAGTTACCGATACACGTGGCGTGTAGTCAAAGGTGTTGATGTTGACAATACCGTCTTCATCAAACAAGTTATTAACGAAAAGCTCGACGCCCCAGTTATCTTTGTTAACACCCGTTGATACATTCACAATCGAATACGACTCTTGAACATAACGACCGTTCGCGAAGAACTGACCATCGGCAGTTAAGCCAGTGGAACCTGGTACTTCTGTCGCAACGCTACTGGAACCAAAGGTGCCACCTTCGTTACGTATTTCAAGACCAGAACCTTGACCAAAAATACGGCGAGTGGTGTCTTCAACAAAGTTTGCATTACCTACGATACCCGATAGGCTATCACCGGTGTACACAAGGCCAGCCTGAACAAAGGCGTCACCACCAAATTGGGACAGTTCAAACTCATAGCGCCCACGAACATTGAAGCTAAAGTCCGCTGTGAATGGCAACTCGCTGCCCACTGGAGCAGCAATGCCGTCCAATTGTGGGTTCAAGCGCGTAATTTCAGAATCGACCCAAGACGCTGCACCGGAAATGGTGAGATTGTCAGTTGGTACCCAAGTGAAATCAGCGTCGATTCCTTGAATATCAGCATCGCCTACGTTCTCAATAAACACTAAGAACGCCACATTTGATGGGTCAAATCGGGTGGTTTGTAGATTCTCAATTTCCGAATCGAAATAAGTTGCATTCAAGCGAAGACGATTATCAAGGAAATCACCTTTAATACCGATTTCAAAGTTCGTTAATTCATCCGTTTGCGCAACCGCGGGAACCACGAAACCTTGGAAAGGGCCCGTTTGATTAGCCGAAGGCTGACCAGCATTACGATTTACAGTCTGTGGACGGAAGCCCTCTGAAACCGTGGCAAATAATAATACGTCATCAGATGCTTTCCAGTCAGCAGTGAAGCGGAAAATCGTATCATCTTGATTAGCAACACCATCAGAGCCTAGATTTTCTAGGCCAGAAACTGGAGTTCCACCTTCAGACAGTGCACCAAATGTTCCCAAATTTTGTAAACGTTGAGTAACATTATTACCTGAGTTATCAGAACAACCTACGCTTCCATCAGCACGTGTCACTGCCAAAGAAGGGGCTCGACCTGAAGGAATGATACCGTCGCCACTTGGTAGTGCTGCGACATTTGCGTTACGACAGCCAAATGAACCGCCGGTAGCACCCCGTAATTCAAAATCAATATCATAAGCGCGAACACCAGCGCTTAAAGTTAAGGTGTCAGTCACTTCGAAAGATGCATCGAGAAAAAACGCCGTTTGGTCTTCCTGACGAGTAAAGTCATTCACGAAGACAGTAGGCTCCGCGAGACCTACAGTAGTACGTGAACCGGCAGCAAGATCGGCAGGGCGTACGGCGGTATTAAACCCAGCAGGGAAAGCGCCAAAATATTGAAATTCACCAATAGACTGTGTTTCTACGTCATCGAAGAATGCACCTGCGGTGAATTGAAAACGCTCACCAACTTCACCTTGTATGCGAATCTCGTGACTAGTACGTTCACTTTGTGTCGTATCAACAAATTGTTTGCGTAGATCAAACACTTCGTTACCTGCTAGATAGTAAGGAGTAATGTAGTACGCTTGATAACCTCCACCGAAGCTATAGGTCGTGTAGTCGATCAATGAAGACACATCCCGATCTAGGAAACCACCGGTATAAATCACATCAAGACCGCCGACACGGCCTTCTACAGTCAATGTAGTCAAGCCAAAATCGTCGTCATTACGATCTGGAGAGAAACTTTGAGATTGATCAGTAGTGCCCGTGGTTGGCGCATATTCAAACACACCTTCGGTCTCTAAGTCTTGACTGGTGTGCTGAATTAGTGCACTCCAGTTATCATTAATCGCCCAAGAAACACCTAAGCGGACACCTTGGTATTGTGCATCGTTCCAATTATCTTGGACTAACCCACCGTTGGTTGTTTGGGCAACCGGAGAACCCGGAAGGACCTGCGCATTAGGGTTGATTTGGTTACGGTTAATTACGTTAATCAAATCAGCTTGATTTGGATTAAACGATGTCAATACGTTATCGATCCAACCACCTTGCGTATCAGAATACACCGTAGCCCGAGTAGCTACCGTATCAGAGAGCGGCACATTGATAGTCGCTTCTACACTGGTGCTTGGATCACCACCAGTAGTGGTGCTGTAACTGGCTTTGACGTTGGCGTCAAAACCTTCAGTTGAAGGCTTATTTGTGATTAAGCGAACCGTACCTGACTGCGAACTTGCACCGAATAGAGTACCTTGAGGCCCAGGTAACACTTCGACACGTTGTAAGTCGGCGGCATACACATCTAGGTTACGTCCACCAAAAGATACCGCTTGCTCGTCAAGGTAAAGTGCTACAGCTGGCGCTGAACCTTGTACCGACGATACTGTGTTATTTGATTGCTCAGTGGCTACGCCGCGGATGTAAATTTCGTTTCGACCTGGCCCACGACCTTGTTGAACTACATTAGGAAGATATTTTACATATTCTTCAAAAGTGTTAACGCCTAACTCTTCCAATGACTCACTACTGATAGCTTGAATCGCCACTGGAATGTCTTGGGAGCTTTCTGCTCGCTTGGTCGCGGTTACTACGATTTCCTCTAATTGCGCGTGAGCCGAAGTAGCGACTACACTGACCCCAATTGCAAGGGCGATAGAGTTAACTAGTTTAGTTTTCTTCAAGATCAATCTCCTCTGTTTAGTTTTATTTTTAACATCAAACCTCTCCTCTATATCCCACGCTAGGTTCCAATACGAGAGGGTATAAATCGGCCAAACTAGTTTAACAACAGCACGAAAACAGAAACTGTTCTAAATGAGACTATTTGTTTCACTAAGGGTAACTGGACAATTACTAGACAATTTATCTCAAGCGTGTCATTAACTCAACTTATAGCGACAATTTCCTTCGCTTCTGCCTACTTTATGACCAAAGTTGTTGATAAATTTCGAAAATTTCACCAGCGTGAGGAATTCTTGGGTTGTTTGCGGGCGATCCAGACGATAATGCCTGCTCAACCATAGTTTCAACCACCTTATCAAAATGTTGTCGGGAAACCCCAAATTCAGCCAAGTTTGGCACCTCGAGGTCTGAATTTATGGCATCGAGTTCGATAAGCAGCTTTTGATTGGCCTGCTGATCAGAATCCTGCGCATTGGCAATTTTCATTGCCCGCGCACAATGCGCGTAACGCCGCTCATTTCCAACAATTGAGAATCGAGTGACTGCAGGGAGTAACATCGCATTTGATAGGCCGTGAGGAACATGAAAAAATGCACCAATAGGTCGGCTCATTCCGTGCACCAGAGCAACTGACGCATTGGAAAACGCGATACCAGCAAGAGTCGCACCTAACATCATCTGTTCTTTTGCTTCCAAATTCGATGGATCGGTGTAGACAGCGCGCAAATTAGGAGCAATCAATCCCATTGCTTGAGTAGCCTGCGCATCGGTAAATGGACTTGCTTTTCGACTGACGTAGGCTTCAATTGCGTGGGTCAACGAATCTATCGCCGTGTCCGCCGCGGTTCTCGGTGGTACCGTGAGAGTGAGTTGATAATCGACCAAGGCCGCAACTGGGACAAAACCTTTACCCATACAAAGCATTTTTTCGTCGTTCAACTCGTTAGTAATGACGGTTGCGCGAGTGGCTTCAGAACCGGTGCCAGCTGTGGTCGGTATGGCGATGACAGGCAAGCCCTGCTCATCCACAATTCTCGGGACTTTATAGTCCGACATTTCACCACCAAGTTTTGCCAAAATACCAATCGCTTTTGCGCTGTCGATCGGACTCCCCCCGCCTATCGCAACTAGGCAGTCGTAATCCCCTTGCACGGCCATTTCGACTCCCCCTAGAATTGATGCAACGGTAGGCTCAGGCACGGTATCGGCGTAAACGTCGCTGTCAATTCCAGCTTCGGCTAATACCACTTGAAGTTGATCAACATAACCGATCTTTCTCATCACCTGATCGGTAACGATCAGAGGTCGTTGACAATCAAGGCTGTTCAATACGTTTGCTAATTGAGCACTGGCGTGTTTACCAATGTGCATAATTCTTGGAAGTATTATTTGTGCTGACATGAGAAGTCTACCGAGTGATTAACAGATACAGTTTGACGGGCTTAACGCATATAAGCAACGGTTAAGACGCAAGTGAGAAAATCATCTACGAATTGTTATTACGCCTGAGTACCACACCTAAGAATGCGCCCAGACATAGGCCAACCGTATTCGCTGCAAGGTCTAACACTTCAGCATGACGATTCACAAAAGGTTGAATGAGTTCGATTGCGCCGCTCCATAGCACGAACACCGGCATCAATAAAAACCAATTACGCCTTCCGCGCAGTGCCGCCGGAAGAGCCAAAGCAGAGTAAGCAATTAGATGGTGAACCTTATCTGATCCCGGCGCCTGCGGCAAATCAGGAAGTGGCGTCAGAGATAACACCGTAATTAATGCCAGAAGTAGAAAACTTATCTGGCACCAATACTCGGAAATTAGCGCGATTGCTGGCCTCATCGGCTCAACTTACCGTATACGCTGACGAAGCAAGTTTAATAGGGGCAATCTAAACACAAACCAGCAAACAGCTAGAGTGCTGGTTCGACCAGGTTTTCTAATTTGACTTGGTCGACTGCAAAGGCACGAATACCTTGAGCTAACTTCTCGGTCGCCATGGCATCTTCATTCTGCATCCAACGGAAAGTGTGCTCATCAAGAGTAAGTTTGTCAGCCGCATCACCACTGTTGTCAGCAGACAATGCTCGTTCAAGTGGACCATCGTCGTTACGCAATTCTTCTAAAAAATTCGGGCCAATGGTTAAGTAATCGCAGCCGGCCAAGGCTTCGATCTCACCGGTGTTACGGAAACTGGCGCCCATTACAATGGTGTCATAACCGTGTCGTTTATAGTAATTATAAATGTTGCTTACCGATATCACTCCAGGGTCTTCCATAGGCTCATAAACCTCTTTACCCCCGTTGGCTTTATACCAATCCATAATTCGACCAACAAATGGCGAAATCAAAAACACCTTGGCTTCGGCACACGCCACCGCCTGGGCGAAACTAAACAACAAAGTAAGATTACAATTGATGCCTTCTTTCTCTAGCTGCTCTGCGGCTTTAATGCCTTCCCAAGTTGACGCTATTTTAATCAGAATTCGCTCTTTGCTTACCCCGCGGTCTTTATACAAATTAATCAATTTTCTAGCTTTTGCGACCGTCGCTTCGGTGTCAAACGAGAGCCTTGCATCTACTTCCGTTGACACACGCCCGGGTATGATTTTCAAAATCTCACAACCTATATCAACCCCAAAGTTATCCACCGCATCGCTTAAGTCACCGTTCGCACTGGCAACTGCGCGTTGAATGATGTCAGCATAATTATCATCTTGAGCAACTTTGAGCAATAAAGAGGGATTTGTGGTTGCGTCCTGCGGTGTGTACTCCGCTATGGCTGATAAATCACCGGTATCAGCGACCACTACGGTCATCTCGCGAAGTTGTTGTAATTTGTTCATATTCGTCTCTAAAATCGTTGTGACCTAGGGTCTATGGCTTGAAGCCAAGTTTCGCAGTATTAAGTTAATTATCAATCAAAATATCGTCTTGAGTAGCTGAGGCCTTCTCGGTAGTAATCGCCTTAACCGTTTGAAAGCCTTTGGGCAACTTACGACCACGTTTACCACGTTCACCCATGTAAATATCCAGGTCTTGGCCTTTCAATCTCAAGTAGCGCTTGCCCGAGTGCACCAACACATGTTGGCCCTTTTTGAATGTTGTCGCACCCAAGACATACTCGGCACGTTCTTTAAGCAGCTTGCTGGGAACATTGATCAGTTTAACACCCTTACCCTTAGCGAGTTCTGGCAACTCGGTAACTGGGTAAATAGTCAAATAACCAGCGGTTGTTACCACCGCTAGATAATCCTGCTCAAGGTTATTTATCTTCAATGCTGGCAAGGCTTGCGCGCCTGCAGGCACACTTAAGGTCACTTTACCCTTTTTGTTTTTAGTCAGCATGTTTTTAATTTCGCAAATAAAACCATAACCAGCATCGCTAAGCATCACGTATTGATCTTTATCTGGCCCCATTATCACCGACTTAAACGTCGCACCGCTTGGTGGGCTGACACTGCTACTTAACGGCTCGCCTTGGCCACGAGCCGATGGCAATTTATGCGATGGTACCGCATAAGTGCGACCACTGGAGTCAAGCGCCACCAGCATCTGATTCGATTTTCCTCGGGCCGAGCTAGAATAACTATCGCCAGATTTATAATTCAATTCTCGAGGATTAATCTCATGACCTTTAGCCGCACGAATCCAACCTTGTGCAGACAAAACCGCGGTAATAGACTCACTCGGAACCAGCTCACTTTGATCGATCGCTTTGGCAGCCTCTCTCTCCACTAAAGGAGAGCGACGAGCGTCGCCAAAGTCTTCTGCATCTTGGCGCAGCTCTTTTTTAACCAACGTCTTCAAGCGCGCGTCTGAATTCAATAATAATTCCAATCGCTCCCGCTCTTTTTCAAGTTCTTGTTGCTCTCCTCGAATTTTCATCTCTTCGAGTTTGGCTAAGTGCCTTAACTTCAATTCGAGAATGGCTTCAGCTTGACGCTCAGAAATCCCAAAGCGTTCCATCAATACTGGCTTGGGTTTATCTTCTGCTCGAATAATCGCAATCACTTCGTCTATATTCAGAAACGCGGTTAATAAACCTTCTAATATATGTAAGCGATCAATTACTTTATCGTAGCGGTATTGCAATCGACGACGCACTGTTTGAATTCGAAACGTCAACCATTCTTTTAAGGTCTCACGCAAGTTATAAACATGTGGACGGCCATCTAAGCCAATCATATTCATATTTACGCCATAACTTCTTTCCAAATCAGTGGTGGCAAATAAATGCCCCATCACCGCCTCGGTATCGACTCGGTTGGAACGAGGTACAATCACCAATCGAATAGGGTTGTCTTGGTCAGACTCATCACGCAAATCGCTGACCATTGGCAATTTCTTAGCTTGCATTTGAGCGGCAACCTGCTCTAACACCTTCGCGCCCGACGCTTGAAACGGCAACGCGTGAACAACAATGTTGCCCTCTTCTTTGGTGTAGACAGCACGCTGTCTAACCGAGCCATTTCCAGTGTTATAAATATCGACAATTTGTGACTTGGGAGTAATGATTTCAGCGTCGGTGGCAAAATCCGGGCCTTGTACAAAATCGCAAAGGTCTTCAACCGTAGCCTTTGGGTGCTCAAGTAAATGCACACACGCGTCTACAACCTCACGAACATTGTGAGAAGGAATACTGGTCGCCATACCTACCGCGATACCTGAGCCTCCATTCAGCAAAATATTAGGTAGGCGAGCGGGTAAATTCGTGGGTTCCTTTAGTGTCCCGTCAAAGTTTGGCTGCCAGTCACTGGTGCCCTGCCCCAATTCCGACAATAAGCTCTGCGCGTATGGCGCTAATCGAGACTCGGTATAACGCATCGCGGCAAACGATTTTGGGTCGTCGGTGGA
>CAYQVT010000057.1:0-16800 GCA_964420885.1 uncultured Gammaproteobacteria bacterium | reverse complement strand
CAACCGCCTATTCCTATACCCGTGATTAATCCTTTGCCTAGCTTAATTAAGGTTTCCATATTTTAAATCAACCTCATCTCTCAAAATAAATATAACGCCTCAAACACCGGCGCAGTTTACTGCGTCCGCGTGCTTTGACTTGTTAAATTTTTTAAGTCTCATATTTGATTATAATATTTTCAACTAGATCAATAATGAAATCGGTTGCTTTAACCTCTGAGATAGATACCGCTGAAGGGTGAGCTGATGTATTTCTTATACCAAGTTTGGTATCAAGTATTTTTCGAACATCATTTGATATTACTTTTGACGCCCTTAAAAATTCTATAAATTTACCTTCTGGTATTTCACTGAAATCATCAAGCTTAGAAATTGATGTAATTTTAATTCTTTTGTCTTTATTGGCGGCTAAAACAGTATTGAATGCAGCTAAATGATTCTTATATATATAAGAATATAAATGATTAATCGTTAGAAGCCATGTCATCACAATTGCCGCTCTTCTGGCGCCTATTTCATAACAGTCTATCGCTTCCAATAGAAAGCTCTTATCTTCAGGAGTTGCCAGCTTCGACAATAACCCTCTTAAAAGGTGGCTTGTTTCTAGTTTAGATGGGCCACTGTGAAGAGATTTTTGTATTTCAAGCTGTACGTTTCTTTCAAGCTGGTAACCTGCCGCCAATTTAATGAACTTTGTGGTACTACCTCGCTTTGAACACTTAGACAAGTAAGCAGCTATATTAGAGTATTTTTGTAAACGGCCAACCTCAAAGCATCGCTCAACACCTGCTGGTGTTGCTGTTTCTTCCTCGAGTATAACTGTAATAAAGTATACGAAATAATCGATCAGTGTAGATGATGTTTTTGATTGTAAGTCTGGGATTTGAAGAATGAATGACTCCAATTTTTCATTCATTCAGCGCCTCCTTTTGACGGCATATCGTGCTCTAGGTAATTAACACCGGGAGTTGTAATTTTTAAATTATCCGTGTCAGATGTATCAATCCAGCCTTTTCGATTATTGGTATCAAGTAAACTCTGGCGTAATGCTTCAGGAACTTTTATACCTGGAATATCTCGATAGCAAGTGAATATGTGATCAACGGTTATACCGCTAAGGCCTAGCTTGTGGTCGAGATAGTAGATAAATATTAGATTTTTATCGAAGTTACTTTTTGCCTCATATTTCGCATAGAATTCTTTGAGTCTTTCACAAGTGCTACCGCCGGAAAGATCAAGTGTTTTGACTATTGATGGCATTTGCCCAGAAGGTTTTTTCTTAACTTTCGCGGGTGCTGCTTTTTTAGTAGCTGCTTGCTTTTTCTTAGGCGTAGACTGCTTGGCGTCAGCAGAAGAAGGGTTATTTGCTGTAACGGTAGATGCCTCCATTTTTTCCTTAAAATCGCTATACACATTCATCACAAAGCTCTCTGAACCTTCCGCTTCAATTATTCCTTGAGATAAATCAATCTTTATTTTTGCAGTTGTCATATTTGCTCCTTGTATGAGTTCTTAATATTTTCTTGTAATTTAACAGCCTGATATACGGGACGCTGTCCCAGATATCATTATTATCAGGACGCCCAGTTTTTCTCTGACCATAGTTTTCACCATTCTTTAACTGATTGATTTTTATTTATTATTTAGGAGAGTGCCATTGAAATAATTGATAACTAGGAAACTTTCCTTGTTATGTCTTAAAAATCTTCGCTTTGAGTATGATTCCGACCTAATAAAAAGTAAAGCGCCCTAGACTAAGCTGTTTAAGGTCGGTTTTTATCGCGTTAAGCTCAAGTAAAGTGATTATGACTCGGCGTATTGAAACCGAGTTGGTCTTTGTATTTTCCATGTTAGTTTTCTAAGCCTCAATGTTAGGTATTCACTGAGCCAGTTCAGACGCTGATCTACGCGCTCCTCTATCCTTAGCATGTGATAGACTATTTTTATTGTTGAGTGCGTGAAGCCGTATCTCACTCCTTCGCGTTGAACAGAATGATTAATTAATTTTGAGGGTCGATTGAATTTACCTAGCCTGCTAAATCAACGCCGTTATCGGCGATTGGCATTGGCGCTTTTTGCAGCGTTGCTCGTTCACCTTGGTTTGGTGCTAACGGGTAACTGGGGGATTTTATTGTACTCAGCGCCGTCCAATCAAGACCGAGCATTGACTCTTACTTTGGAGAACACCACTTACGAAGGTTTAAGAGAAGCCAGCGCCAAAGAAGAAGACACCATTAACGATGCCAAGCTCGGAGAAGCTAAAAAAGCTCGGTCAGAAGAATCGACACTGAGCAAACCTCGACCAACCGAGGCCGTGTCTGAAGTTACTGATACACCGATCACTGAACCCGTGCTACCAATGGAACAACAGGAGAGTGAAGCATTGGTTTCGGAATCTGGCGCTGTTGAACCGGCAACATCATCGACTCCCACCGAGGTAGCGCCGCAGCTTATTACAACTGAGAGTGAATCAGAGTTAGTTGTATATACGCCACCACCCCCTGCGACCGAGTCAAAAGAGCCGTTGCTTAATGAGAAACCAGTGTCGATTCAGTTAGACGCTAAAGAGCGTAAAATGTTGGAGAAGAAAGTTAAGCTCTGGTCTTCAAAAATTCTCAATAAGGCAGAGGCTCCGGAACCGTTAGTGTGGGACGAAAAAGGCCAACAATACGTCGCTAGCTTTCAGAAGCTCTACGCAGAGAGCGACATGGAAACCGATGAAGTGGTAATTGAGATTGCAACCAATCGAAATGGTCAACAGGTCTCCACTAATCTGCGACTTAAGAAGATGGCATTCTCAAACTTTGCGCAGTTTGTGCACAGATGGGACGAGCGGGTCAGTATCCACGATGACGAGATGAATGGGCGGTTTCATTCGAATACAAAGTTCAACGTGGTAGCGAATCGTAGAGTTGCCCCTTTATTTCACGGCAAGGTCACAACGGCGTCGTATTTCGTGTATATAGAAGGAAGTGTGTCGCGCAAAAAGATTTTTCTCGCGGGTTTGGAAACTGGTGTAAAGCGCATCGCCATGCCTAAACCGAGTGTGTTGTTTAACTCGGTACCACAAGAAGAGAACTTGCAATCAAAGGTGATAGAACAGAATTCGAGGTTGATATTTAACTCAGACGGCAGTTATTTAGTGCAGGCTCATCAGGACGTAGGGGTAATGAGACGCTACGAGATCGGCGATCGCCCAATGTACATTTTAGCAGCGCCAGGGGTCAGTCTGTCGCTTAGTGGAACAGTGAATGGAGCTGTGGCAGTGTACTCACCAAAGCGAATAACCATTGAAGGCAATCTTGAGTATTTGAGTACCGACCATATCGATCAAGGCGGAGATTTTCTGGGTCTGATCTCAGGCCGAAGCGTGGTGGTCGCGAAGAGAAATAAGGTGCCATCGGGTGATCTCAACGTACAGGCGGCTATCTACGCTAAGAATCGTTTCGAGGTCAGGCAAATTTTGGGACGACAAGAAGGTACCCTTAATATCCTTGGAAGTGTCAGTGCTGGTTCGATTACGGCAACAGAACCTCGTTACGCAACCAATATTATTTTTGACACGCGCTTAGAAAATTTGCGCCCGCCTGGGTTTCCGGTAACCGATCGATACGAAGTGTTAGCCCAGCAAAACAATTGGCAATTGGAAGATGAGCCTTTTTATGAAGTGCTTGAGGAAGAAGATATATCAAATGCAGACATTGTTGTCGAACCATTACTTGAGCATTATTAGCGATGTCATCTCATTATCTTGAAGCGTCTATGCCTTGTTCTAGGGTTCATTATTGCGCTTAGGCGAAGGTTCATCATCCAATAACAGTTGGAAGATTGGCGAGATAATCGAGTTAGGCTCTGGCTCCGGTTCGGGTGCAACAGGCGGTTCTGGAGACGGTGAAGCTGCGACACTGGGAGTGAAATTAGCAACCGAGCTGAAAACGGCGTTTAGTGACCTGCTGGCATCAAAACTATTTGCAATCCCACATGGCCGGTCTAAACACGATTGGTTTGGGTTTGAGAAACGAAACTGCTGAGGCCCTCTGAATTCCACAGACATGATCGTGTCGATGCGGCCGCCATCCGAAAACCCGCGCGAAAATGGAAAAACCCCGTCATTATTGTCTTGGTGCACCAAACCCATTACATGGCCTATTTCATGTGCCAGTGTGGCGTTGTCGCAATTTCGGCCGGTACTATCAAAGCTAACTACCGCAAACGCGAAGGCGCGATCGGCTCGAGAAATTGACCCTTGATTGGAGCCATTTAAAAAAGCTTGCCCACAGTTGTCCTGGTTATTATGTGTGCGGAGTAACACCACTATATCGGCACCGACTCGGTCACGAGTGGCATTGACCCCGACAAAATCACCGCTATTTGCTTGAAGCGCATTAAGAGCGGCGCTGGTACTTGGACTGTTCGAAAATCGAGTTTCCTCAATATGAACTAATCTAAATCTCTGATTTACTGCGCTACGGCTAACCATTCGATTTAGATCGTTTACTTGTTGCTGTAATCTTGCACTCACGTTTGCCCCAAACAACGCCGCAATTTCTCTATTAAAAAGAATCATTAAGTCGACCGGCCCAGCTGACTTGAGCTGAATGTCGCCGTTCGCCTTAGTGGCCTGTGGGGTTCGTTTTGGTGGTACTTGATAATCGTTATCTAGGAGACGCTTTCGCCGTTGTTTTAGGCTCTCTTCCGGTCGCAAAAACGCTTGTCCGCCGACGCTTTCAATTAGGAAGCTGCTCTCGGGTGTGACAATGCTACCGAATAACATGGTGCCATCAACGGTAATGCTTAAGTCAATGTCATTGCCTAAACCGATTAGCGATGTGACACCTCGAAATTCTGAGACCTCCAACGAGCTTATCTGCGCCGGCAGTTCTCGATCTGGAAGAGCGAGGTCTAATGTGCTCCTTGTACGCAATTCATTGAGTGAAAGATCGAGTTTGATTCTATAAGCCCCATCGGCCGTTGCTTGCTCATCGAGTATATAAAGATTGGAAGCCGATGATATGGGCACATACAACATTAGAATAACGATAAATAAAATCCGCATTTTAGTTCCTTATTATTGGTTCGCCGACTTGAGAGCACGCATTCGCTAAGTTGATTCACCAGCTTCGTTTTAATCATTGAATTAAATACTAGTGTGAAATTAGATATACGGGAATTGATTTGTGCGAACATTAATGTATCGCGACTAAAAAATTTTGGATAAAAATAATGATCGATAAAAAGGCCACCGTTGGTATCGCCTTGGTGATGGCATTACTGTTCACCATCTTCACGCTTCGAATGCATTTGGTTGAACCACCTGCGGTTGACAATCAGCATCAATTTCAAACTGAACGTGCACTCTCTCGCTTAAGTCGAATCTTAGGCGATCAGGCTCCTCACCCTGTTGACTCCGTCGCTAATGATTCGGTTAGAAGTCGCTTACTAAGCGAAATTCGCTCGCTTGGTTTTACGCCTATTGTTAGAGATAATTTTCATTGCAGCGAGGGGCGAGAATCGATGCGGTGCGCGCGAGTGCGTAATGTGATGTTTTGGGTAGGTGAGCAGGGGCCTAATGCAGTGATGGTTGCTTCGCATTACGACTCCGTACCAGCCGGGCCTGGCGCTGGTGATGATGGCGCAGGTGTGGCAGCGAGTCTTGAAATAGCGGCCTTGCTGAAAGGTAAAAATCTACCTCGTCCAGTGCTAGTGTTGATAACCGACGGTGAAGAGATTGGGTTAGTTGGCGCCGCGTCATTCGTTGATAAAGACCCATTTGCAAAATTGGTGAGTGCGGTCGTAAGTATGGAGGCGCGAGGGGTAAGCGGGCCAGTAGCGATGTTTCAAACCAGTACTCCAAATGGCCGTGATATCAGCGCGCTTAAGTCTGATATTAAGACCGCGTCGACTAATTCTCTGGCGGCCGATGTCTATGAGCGCATGCCAAATGGAACTGACGTGACCGAATACCTTGCCTTGGACGTAGACGTTGGTAACTTCGCGATTGGAGGGTCTCCGGAGTTTTATCATACGCCTCGCGACAACCTAGCAATGTTGGATAAGCGATCTTTCTTTCATATGGGGGTTAGCGCACTCAATAGTGTCAAGGCATTCACTGAACAATCAGGTGACGAGCCTGAGCAGCAATGGATCTACACTGACGTTTTTGGCTTCGCGGTGCTCGCAATACCAGCGATGTTCAGCATGCCATTGATCATTTTAGCAGGGTTGGGCGCGCTTGTAGTTGCTCTTCGAAACGGCTATGGCTCTATGATTCGCTCCTTCGCATACCCATTTGTGGCAATCATTGTCGGCGTTGGTTTAGCCATTTTGGTGACTCTTGCGGTTGCTGCCCTACGTCCAGAAGCTCACTATGCGGCTGCGCACCCTTGGGCGCTGCGTGTGCTGCAGAACTCCGCCGCGTTGTTGGGTGCGCTGATTTCATTAATGTGGTTAGGGCGTGCGGTGTCTCCCGAGCGTTTGTTGATGTCATCATGGGTGTGTTTGGCTTTTCTCGGTGGCCTATTAAGTTTCTTTTTTTCAGGAGCCGCAATTTTGTTTGTTCCTGCGTTGGTGCTGTTAATTGTGGCCTGTGTATTTCATCTGATAGAAAACCATGGGGTGGCAAAAGCGCTCACGGTTGGGGCAGGCTTGGTGTTTTTAGCCACCGTAATCCCAACCTCCGCGCTGGGAGAGATGATGCTCTTTCTCGAATACGCGGCTCCGTTTACCGTGTTTTTGGTGTTTTGCTTTATCCTCTTAGTGCCGCACGTTTTATCGAATAATGGGTTTGGCAAAAAAATACCCAGAAAAATTGCTACGGTGAATGTGTGCATCGTGGTCTTAGCGATGCTAGCCACGATTTTTGTTCCGGCGTACAACGAGGACGCGCCTCGCGGTTTGTCGATTATCCAGTTCAATGAGGCTGACTCCGAATCCGCAAAGTTCGGCGCGTTTACCAAAGCCCCTCTACCACGTGCTATGAATGACGTAGTTGAGTTTAGCCCTGGTCAGATACCCAGTTTCGATAACAAGGCCTATGTTGCTGGTGCGCCTATGTTTGAGACTCTAGGCATTGATGTACAAATAGAGCAAAATGAATTGATCGGTGATGATCGACGAGTAACGATTAGTATAGAAGCGCCTGATAGTAATATTGTTGTTGCTCGCATTGAGCAAGACGATACCATCGTGACATCAATGTCATTGAATGGGATAAATAAGACCGAAAACGAAACTAAGGGGGTGTTCTGCCACGGCCGAGCATGCCGTTCCTTGCAGTTAGCATTCACCGTCAACGCAGGCGAGTCACCGCTGAGTTTGCGAATAAATGGTTTTCGTTACGGTTTGGCGCCAGAGGCACAAGAATTGCTACTAGCGCGCCCAGCGTCAGTATTGCCGCGCGGATGGGGCGATGTACGTCTCGTGTCGACCAAGGTCCCGCTGAATTGAGACCAATCATTTGGTGCTGACATGAGTGTCGAACGCGCCCCAAAGCGTGATTATAATTTCATGACTAAAAAACCATAGCTACCACGGCTTTGATACGAATCCGCGCGAGTTAATTTAGCCGAAGCTATTGGTGGAGGCACTTCCTGCTTGACGAGCGGTTTCGAATCACTCGCCCCGGTATCCTTGTTGCCGTCGTTACCTTTGGTTTGATACCTCGCGCCTCGGTTAAAAGTGTTGTCTATGGTTGGATAGTTTGCGTTTGACATCATGCCTAGTCCTATTGGAGTTCATTACGATAGAGGCCACTTTAATATCTCAAGTGCACTTGAGGTCAATACTGTTTCTGAAATAGATAAGATTTTTCATATGAAGCTCGAATAGCCGTCGAAGTTATAACATTTGAGAATATGGTTGGTGGACATCTTTTTAAACGACATTCAAAAATAAATTACTCACTTGCTAGACATTGTTATGATTCAGCTCCCTGTTATAGAAATATGTGCTTTGGATAGATGCCTTATGAAGAACCGTTGTCGAATAATTCTTACGTTTACCTTTTTGTTCATAGTCGATTTTGCTTTGGCACAAACTTCATCAAGCAATTGGAATCACCGTTGTGATAATTCAAATCGCTGCTTTGTTTATAGCAGCGGCGCAACAGGTTTGGTTTTTTCTAAAAAGCCTCGGCAGTCAAACAAATCAATGCGCGCCTCAGTGATATTGCCACTCGGTTTGGCCATCGGCAGCCCTGTGACCTTACATGTCGGCGGGGAGCAGAATTTGGCGCTGGAAGTGTCGGTGTGTAATGAACGGCTGTGTGAAGCACAAATTCAGGCTACTTATGTGACCAAGTTACTTGAACAGCTACAAGACCAAACTTCATTGGACATTGTCAGTACTGTGGGCGGCATCATCGCTATTGAGTCGATTGATATGTCTGGCTACGCAGAGCAAATCTACAAAATTTGATCGTATTTTGTGTTTTGATTCATTGTTGCTTCTGCTGTTAATTATTGTCAAAACCAATTAATCGTTAAAACCTGTTGGTTCTCTGATGTTTTTATGATGGTTTTCTGATGATTTTTTGAAAAATTTAGGTTCGCCATTTTTTTTATCAGACTAAAGTCTAATTCTTGAAATTAATATAGGGTCGGTTCATTACATTGTTTGATCAAGAGAAATTTTATAAGTCATTGAAATATATCAAATTAATTTGAAGGATTGAGTCAGTGATATCGAGATTAAGCACCTTTTTGGGAATATCTCATGCATTTGTCATATTGTGGATTTTTGTCAATTAGAATATTGTCAGTCGTCTATTCAGACCAACGACTGATCGACTTTTCAATCGTAATTCAAACAAATCTGCCTAATAGATTGGTAGGGGACATCTATAAATGACATCAAATAATCTTCCTTTGAAGGCAATCGCTATCGCCGTCTCAATGGCCATGGTGCCGTCCGTGCAAGCACAAACTGACACCGCGATCGACACCGCGGCAAACACCATCGTATCGGCCAATCCAGGCGACATTAATAACTCTCAAAACACCGGCGCACCCGTGAATGCAACCGCAGGCGACGATATAGTGGTTGGCACCACGGTTATCGATGGCGTTGATGGTAATGTCGATGTGGATTCAAACAGCAATAGCCTTGAAATACTCGCTGCGGGCAACGGTTTAATTTTATCAGCGGGTGGTAATCAAAATGCCTTAGGCGCGACCATCAACGAAATTGAAATACCGGTTGGATCTACCGACCCTAGCCAAGCGATTTCTTCTGGGCAGTTAACGCAAGGAGCGACAAGTGCGACAGAAACCAATAGTTTAACCATCGGCACCTCGTTATCAGGGGCGGTGACTGGCACGATTGACGTTGATGCTAATAGCAATACGGTGCAGTTATCAGCTCAAGCAAACGCGGTCGACAATCGTATTGAAGGCGATTTGTCGGCGGCGACCGGTGGCGGCGGTAACCCCGCTACGGTAACGGGCGTTGCAGACGCAACTACGGCCACGGCTACGATTGCAGCAGGCTCCGATCTAAGTATCGCTAACTCTCAGGCATCTGAAGGCGAAGCTGAGGCAAATTTGGAGCCCAGTACTGGCAGAGTTGGTGTGGATTTATCGGCAACAACGGTGTTAGACGCCACGGGTGCGGTAACGATTGACGCAAGCTCAAACAGCTTGGGAGCTGATGCCGGTGGTAACTCAGCCATAAATCAATTCGACGTAGAAGGTGGAGGCAATTTTTCTAGAAACATTGCCAATGCGCAAACCTTGACCGCCACAGGCAATGTTGACGCTGACGTCGCCGGCGGCTTGACGGTGGGGGTTGTTGGCCCTACCACGGCGGGTGCCACCAATTTTGGCAGTACGCTTGATATCACCGTTAACAGTACTACGATAGCAAGTGATGCTGACGGTAACGAGGCGGTTAACCAAATATTGGTTGATTTGAATTCGGCAGGTTCAAACCAGGAAATTGTCAATGGTCAGTTTCAAGCCGCTACTGATGGCGTTACTTCAAATGTCACAAACGTTAATGCCGGGCTAGTTCAGAATACGGCTGGCGCAAATATCACTGGCAATACTTTAACCTTGGAAGCACTTTCAACTGATGTAGACGCCACAGCGAACAGTAATAGTGCAGCCAACAATATTTCCTTACAAGGCATTGCCAGCAATGCCCTAAGTGATGTGACCAGCATTCAAGATGGCACGGGAGCCACCACGGCTGGTGTCAGTGGCGTTAGGGTTGGTATTGCATCAATCGCGAACTCGCCGGAAGTTGATTTGGACGTGTCTTCCACTCAAATAAACGCGGCCTCGGGGTTTAACGACGCGACTAACCAGGTGTTATTAGGTGGGATCGCAACAGGTACTACTAATAACGTGACCAATAACCAGACTGCGGTCGCAACGACCGCTAGCGTTAACGACGTGTCGGTTGGTCTCGCCACAACGGGACTGCTTAACGATGGCACTGTTACAGGCACCAATGACATTGATGTACTTGCTACTCAACTCGGGTCAGTGGCAACGGCTAACAATGCCACCAACAATATTAATTCATCACAGGGCGCCGATAACAGCACCAATGTTCTGGGCAATACCCAAGTTTCTGGGCCTGTACAAAGTGGGGTTACTAGCGCGACAGTCGGCGCAAGTTTTACTGGTACTGGGAATGTTTCAGCTGCGACGACGATAACTAGCAACAGCTCGGCGGTTATATCTAGTGGTTTGGGAAGTGTTGCCGATAACGATATTACTTTGGTTGGCACCGGGAGTGCTAGTAACAATACTCTTACTTCTTCTCAGACAGCGAACGGCGCGATCACGGCGAACTCTGCGACCCTGAATATTGGCTTACAGAGTAATTCAGCGGCAGGCGGACTAACCTTTGACGACAATCTGGGTGTTGAGGCCTTGAGCACTTCGGTTAACAGTAGCGCGGTTGCCGCGGATGCCAATAATCGAGTTGCCATTGGCCAAATAGCAATCGACTCGGTGAATGCGGTCAATAATACTCAAGTGGTTTCAGCAGCTAATGCTGCGTCGGTAACAGCAACAACAAACCTGACTGGAATTGGCGTTCAAGCCGCAGGTAATGGCACCACTCTGAACGGTACCGCCGGTCTTAATTTAGATGTTTCCAGCTCGAATGTTGCCAGCAATGCCGCTGGTGCTCAGGCGACCAACCAAATATTGTTTACTGGAATTGCTGGCAATACCAATGCCAATGTTAATACGGTAAGCAATGACCAAGATGTTGACAGCAATGTCGCCAGTTCTACAACGAACACCGATCTAGGGCTCGCTATTTCGGCTGATACCTTCAATGTAGCCGGAGCTGGAGCGGACCTAAACGTGACCACGCTTGCCAATACTGTGTCGTCTCAGACCAGTGTTAACTCTTCGATCAACTCAGTTAACTCGCTTGGTTCATTAGAGAACTCGGACAATAACGTCAACAACAATCAAGACGCGGGCGCGGCTAATACGGTTGCGGTGTCGAGCTTAAATTCAAGCACCAATTTCGGTGTGCGCTCGGCAGCCGGAACGACGTTGACCGTTAACGATGATGTTACGACCTCTGCAAGTTCGAACTCAGTAACCTCGGCGGCCAGCATTAATACCACTAACAATGCCATTACCGTGGCCAACTCTGGTTCCGCCAGTGGTTCTGATAATGACATCGTTAATAGCCAAGCAACGGGCAACGACACCAGTCTTTCGAGTCGGGTGGGTACCACTGGGATAGGCTTTGTTTCTCTGGGTACTGGCTCAACGGCGGGCGGTGATGTGACCGCATCTACTAACAGCAATACGCTGACTTCCTTGGCGACGGTGAACACCGCGGTGAACACCATTAACCCAGCGGGTATTGCCGACGGCAGTAACAATGCAATTGCTAATACTCAGGCTGTGTCTGGAGACGTTACCTCAACCGCAGGCTTGGCTGGCGGTACTGATGTCATCAATATTGGCGCGATTAGCACAGACACCGCACTAGCGGCGGGTACCTTCTTAATCACCGCTAGTTCGAACGATATCTCGTCGGCGGCTAATGGTAATGTCGGCATCAATACAATTTCGAACCAAACCTCGAGTCAAACTTCGGTTAATACCATCGCCTCAGCGCAAACCAATGTGGGTGCCACGGGTGGAACGGGTACGCAATCTTTGACCAACGCTATCAATATCGGAGCAGACGTTAATAGCGTCGGCGGTGCGGGTACTTTCACGATAGTGGCGAATTCGAACAGCGCCAGCGCGTTGCTTGGCCTGAACTCGGTGAATAACATCATTGATTTAGATACGCTGGCAACGGGTACTGATAACCAAATTGATAATGATCAAACCGCTACTCTAGATGCCGATACTGGCGCCTTGGTGGATGACATCAATATTGGTGCGACAACTTCTGAGACGACGCCAGCCATTGCCATTAATGTGACAGTGCAAAGCAATAGTGTGGCGGCGACCACGGTTGCTAACAGCGCGCTGAACAGCGTAGCAGTAGATAATTTGGGTAATAACGCAGGTGCTGACATTGCCAATGATCAAACGCTTAACAGCTCGGCAGACACCCTGAGCGCTACAGTCTCGAGTGCCGACATCGGCCTTACTTTTTCAGGAGGGGTGACGTCATCGGCAGACCTAGTTGCACAGGTATCGGGTAACGATGTGCTTGCCAGTGTGACAGGTAATACGGCGTTTAACACGGTCTCCAGTACGATTTTAGGTGGTGGAGCTGGGACAACCTCTATTGGCAACACGCAGTCGATTGCTGACACAACGATCAGCGCTCAAATTGGCAATGCAGGTGGTACAGGGGTGAATCTCGGTATTACGGGCGCAGGTAATACGCTGGCTGGAGTTGCTGGCAATGTTACGGTTAATACAGGTAATAATAGTATTAACGCAGCGGCGATTGGTAATGCGGCGGTTAATCGTATTACTGGTTTATAAGCTAAGCTATAAGTAACGCCTTAAGTGTGGTTAGGCCCTACTGAATCCAAATAGGATTGAGTAGGGCCTATTAACTAAACCCAGAAGACCCGATCTGAATTTTGGCGGCATAAAATAAGAAATGAGCACATACTCATTAAAACACTATTTTTTGGGCGCTACGATTAAGAGTTAGATGATATGAAGCCTTATATTCCAAATATTACAAGCGCCAGAAGTGCGCTTGTAATCACTATGTTGCTCGGCGGAGTGATGGTTAGTAGCCATGTATTGGCTAATGGTCAATTTGAAAACCGCTCATGGCAGTTTCAAACGCCCAGTGAGCGATCGGTTAGAGCGGGTATTGCCGATCTTCAAGAGCGAAAGGCAGGTGGTTTTTTCGATGGCTTTGATACCACGGTGAATAACAATTTTGAGACCAATGTATTTGGTGATCAAATTAATTGTGACGTGCAAGCGACCTCGCTGGGTAATTCTGGCAGTAACTTTGTGGATGGCAGTGCTGGCTCGCCGATAGGGTCGTCAGATGCCTTTGATACAGATTCGAGAGGTAATACTAACGACACCATTGCACGGCTCGGTAACGCGTCCGATGGGGTTGGTACAGGTGAGGTGTTGAATACACAAACAAGCACCAATAGTCCGGTCTCGTCGAATATATCAAACAGCGATGTATTACTTGATATTGGCGAGCAAACCGCCAATGGCACCAATAATATCGATTTGGCCTCGACTCAAAATAATGACGGTGCAACTCTTGACGCTTCGGTGCTCAATAGTACGGCGTGTTTTAGACCCGGCAGCTCACGCTAGCAGAACAGACGAAGTCGAACAGCTAGCGGAATCGGTAAAAAGAGTAAAATGAATTTCTATTCAATCAAAACGTATACCACCATATTGCTGTCAGCGTTGTTGACAGGGTGTGCTACCACACAGCAGTACATCGCGTCACCGGTGCAAAAGCGCGTCTTGCAAGGGCCAGTTGCGACTAACAACAAGACTCCGCTTGAAGACGCCTTTTCTTGCCTTAGAAGTACTATCAATGATCAAGGTAAGTCTGGTTTGTCGATCTCGGTAGGTAATATAAAAGATTACACCGGCAAGTTTAGCGAAGGGGATGGTGGTAATCCAATTACTCAAGGAGGGGCACTGATGGTGTCTTCGGCGTTGGGTAAATTGTCGGGTGCCATCCAAATGCGAGAACGGTTCGATACGCAAATAACTGAAATTGAATTGGCGTACCTGAACAAACAGTATTTGGGTGACGGCAAGCTTCATCGAATTAGTGATGCCGGCACTAAAAGCATAAAGAATGTTAAGTGGTTGCCTTACACCGGCGGCACGATATTAAAGTCGGATTATTATATCGTGGGTGGTATAACCGAGCTTAACTATAATATTCAAAGCGGCGGCGCTGAACTATTTGTTAGCGGCATCGGTGCCAAACACCGCGTGTTTGTATTGAATGTGGCAGTGGATTTGCGTATTGTCAATACAGAGACGCTTAATGTAGAAAAGACCGTGAGCTTACAAAAGCAGCTTGTTGGTTACGAGATAGGTACCAATATATTCCGCTTTTGGGGCGATCGTTTAGTCGACTTTAACTCTGGACGCAGGCGCCAAGAGCCTCTACAAATGGGAGTTAGAACAGCTCTGGAGTTAGGTGTTTTACAGCTTGTGTCACACGTTACAAAAGTGCCAGTGGACGCCTGCGTTGATGATTATAAGCACGGCAAAAAGAAATCGCATAAGGTAACAGCGAGCTTAGAGGTTGGTGAATTCAGTAGCGAGGTGCAGGTCACTAAGCAAACTGCAGAGAAAAACGCTGACGCTCGGCCCGCAGTTGAGGCCAAGACCTCTAATGATCCGTTATTGTTACCGTTGCTACCAATTGAAAAGACGGTCGAAAACATTGGCGTTGACAAGAAAGATCGGAACTCTTTAGCCGATGATATTTCTCGAATAATTTCGCAATCTCAGAGTGATGTGGCAGAACAACCGTTGTCGCAAGCGACGGGGTCTCAGTTTTATAAGACAGAGTAGGTTTCGCGATTGAAAGCTGAGCAACTCGTAACTAGAGATTAGGTTTTTCAAATGGTCAAAGTGGGACGTGGCTTTCAGTCGGGTCTGCAGCGATCCTATTCTATTGCGATGTTTTAAATTAAATTTTTATAG
The DNA here is from genome assembly GCA_964420885.1 of uncultured Gammaproteobacteria bacterium. GTDB lineage: Bacteria > Pseudomonadota > Gammaproteobacteria > Arenicellales > Arenicellaceae > Arenicella. Next base: position 1,702 of record CAYQVT010000057.1, on the reverse strand, counting down.
TGAGGGTGATATTGAAGCTCAGTTCAAAGGTTAGTACAAAGATACTTGGTATTATTGTATTGAGCGCACTCCCGCCGAGTTCAGTGAGCGCCGCTGAAAGAGCAATAGCGGCTCGATGCGGTGATTGTCATAATGTCTCGACCGAGTTAAATAGAACCGAATTCGATGATCTTTTAGCGTCTTACAATTGGGCGCAGTGGACCAGTATTCCGTTGAGAGTATGGCTCTCCAATCACCATAAACCTAGGATACCCTCGATTAATATTACCGAGGCTGAAGCGGCACGAATTAAAAGCTATGTCGCTGAACTCAATTCACGAAAACGTGTTGGCAGTGAAGGAGTATCTGCGGCGGAGGCCTTTTTCGCAGATACGGAACTCGATGCACGTGAAGATCAAATAGACGATCTAAAAAACAATGGCGTTGAACAAGATGAGCAAAACCATAAAGACGATAATGTTGGTGATGGAAATATAGTTGATTTTAGCGATTGTCTAAATTGCTAAGCGACTCACTAACCTTGTTTGATGCAACTCAGTACGGTTGACTGGACTCGCTAACGATTAAGCTTCCAAAGTGTCCCATCTATTTCGCTGGTGATTTTCCAATCATTGCCAACACGATTAAGCAATAGTTGCTTTTCAGTATTGTCCTTGTATTCTTTGGCAGTGTATTTCTGATTGAATGTCGCTTCGACAACAGTTTTATGGTCTTTGAGTGCAATTTGCACATCACTTATTAATACTTCAATAACTCTTTCTGGCGAAATGCTTTGCCTTCGGTTTTCTTCCCATTCCGACTTGGTAGCGAATTTACCACTTTTGAACGATGTATCATAGAATGATAGGTACGATTCCAGATCGCCATTTGACCAAGCCGCAGACCATCGGTCTAATACACCTTTAATCTGCTCATTTATTCGATAGTTTAATAAGTCTTCTAATTTCCTATACGAGCTCCTAAACCCTAATAGAGATAAGGTAGAAACTTGAATGATTCCTTGATCAAGGTACGCAACCGTAACTTTCTTAGCTTTCGTTATTTGCTCGATAACCAATAAAGACTTACTCGAGTCGATACGCGCCTCGCAAAAATCTTGATTGCATAGTGATACGGCCAAGCGCATTTCAACACCCGTGTCTAGGCGTAATGTCACTGGTTGATTCGGACTGGACGCAGTCGGTACAACCACCGCTCCCTTTAACTCGGTGCTATTGGCATCGTTTGCGAATGCAATTCTAATTCCCTGACCGTTAATAAATGTGTGACAACGTTGTTGCTCGTTGCAACCAAACTCCCATTCGCCAGTGTCTGCTGCATTTGCCTGTGGGAGTGCTACAGTAACAAACAACAGCGTTATTAAATGCCGAAATATCGGTTCAGGTAGGCAATTAGAAAGGGTCATTATAAGAGTGTATGTTGGCTTGTCTCGTTAAGGTAAGATTAAGAGCTTAAACAATAGCGCAAACCTGTTTATCGCATTATACACTTGACACTTTATATATACAGAAATTTAGTGTGCGTTTTGTTTTGCACTGCTCATGTCGATGGGTTTATCTCAGATATGTGATGTCAAAAACCTAAAGCCGCAACAAACTCTCTAACTCTGAGTGTGAGACGTTATTCTTTGAGCGTTAGTTACAGGATTATGGTCGGTTACGGCCTAACTTATCGTGACTAGAGACCCAGTCTCCGGCCAGTA
>CAYQVT010000056.1:0-16967 GCA_964420885.1 uncultured Gammaproteobacteria bacterium | reverse complement strand
AAGGGCATATCGACCCAATTCCTATTGCGTTAGCGGGTTTTAACGACTTTAGTTTGGCATGGGATGTGTTTAAAAATGCTTGGAACCGCATTAATGGCGTCGACGCAAAAAATCAGGCAACTACACTAGAGGCCGATCTCTATCCTATCTTAGATACCGAGTTTGATGCATGGCTACTTCGTGGAAATGGTGGCGGTAAAACGCAGCCAACTACAGCGAATAACAATAGGCAAATCACGAAAGAAAATTTACACGCCGCACCGCTGTTCATCATTACTCTTGCGGCCTATTTATCGGGCGAAGAAGGTCTCGATGATAAAGCGCTGTTAGACATTAAGGCGACTGATCTCATTCGCAAATTGAGTAAGCGTGAGGCTAAGAACATCGAGAATGAGATCAACAGCCTTAATCGTGATCGACCTGACCTCACCACATTGCATTTAAGGGGTGTTTTATTGACCAAAGCGGTAGCGGCAATTTCTAATGGATTGTCAGTTAATACTTTGAAGAACATGTTTGTGTCTCTCTCATCCGAAGGTCAAAGGTTATTACCTCCTGATGCGAACGATTTGTCGCAAACCAGTCTTTGGGATTTCGAAGCTAAACAAATCCCCGCAATGAAACCGGACATTCTTGCTGCTGACTTTTTAGAATACTGCTTATCAACATGTGCAATAGGAAACGAAGCAGAATGGATATTCTCTGCGCTTTGGGTTGGCAGCATAGAAAATCCGAACTTTAAGAATCAGAGTGCAGTAAATAATTTTTTACGACTTGGTCGTTTAATATACGATACAAAATCTAAACTGAAAATTGAGAATCACTGGCCTATTAGAAGCCTATCTGAGTGCATCAAAAATAACCCCAAACTGAGCGCTTGGATAACATTAAATATTGACGCTCAGCATCTAGAACTCCACCTAAGCGATTTTCTTATACGAGCTGCCAAAAACGCGATTGATTATCTGAGTGATCTCTCACAAGAGAATGACTTCACTGAACACGGAGAGGACTATGCAAGGATATTGACTGCTGCTTCTATTCGGTTCCGACGAGCAGGCAATAAGAAAGATGCGATTTTCGCTATTGGGGATGCCGTTAAGTTATACGGAAAGCTATATGAACGAAACCATACTAAGTATGGACTAGGTTATGCGAACAGTATGAATACTTTTTCTAACTCCATCAGCGAGGCTGGCCTTAAAGAAGAAGCTCTCGAATATATTAAGCTAGCTGTAAATATATATATTTCATTGATAAAAAATGGCGTTCCTGACTGTCAACCGTATTTGGCGACAAGCTTAAATAACTTATCCAATCGCCTTTTAATTTTGGGTAACATGGAGGATGCTCTGGACGCCGTTAAGTATGCTGTTGAAGTGTATCGAGACCTTGCTAGAGACGACTTTGCCATCTATGGAAAAGATCTAGCTGAAAGTTTGAATAATCTGTCTATAGTATATTTTAAATTAGGAAAAAAAGATAAAGCTAAGGAAGCTATTGATCACTCTATTGAGAAATGGGAAGTCCTTGTACGTAAAGACTATTCAGCAAACGCTACAGGTTTAGCTTGCGCGCTATTGTTCTTTTGTTACGCTATTGAATTACAGTCCGATAAAATTCTCCGAGTAACTGATATTTACCTCCAAATCTGTAATGATAGTCGTATAAGTTGGGTGCGAAATTTTCCGAATACAATAGACAGATTTTTAAAAAATACTGAGAAAACTGGTGATGCGGAAGCAGTTCAAGTAATTACAGAAATAAAAGAAAAAATAAGCCAGTAACTAATTGGAATGGCTGGATAATAGTTTTGAAATCTAAGCATTATACGTGAACTTGTTAAATGCGTTTTCGTCACCAAATTTGGTTATATGTAACCGGAAAATTGCTAACCTTTCGTAAATTCAACACGTCCTTGCTTATAGCGCGCCTCCTTTGAAACTACCCCATATATCAAGGAGGATATTTGTGAATTGTAAATTTCAGGAAATTATCTGCGTCACGGATAAACAGCTATTGAGCTGAGCGTATTACAGACGCTTATGAATGAGTTTAATAACTCTTAGTAAAACAGTATCGCTCAATAGCTGACTGGATGCCATTTCGGATAATCTGTTCATTAGAACTGTGTGGTGTTCTGCTCAAGGGTTGTGACTCAGGAGGGTCAGGTGCACTAGATTATTAACCGAAAGCATGAAGTCGTATTACGGACGGCGGAGGCAATATTAAGGCGTAATACAAAGGACTTACTGCGCGCGCAAGCTGTCCCCTGTAATACACTTCAAAAATAATGGACGAATGTCTATATTATTTTTGAAGTGTATTACAGGGGCTTGCCAAAGAGGGCGTTGCCCTCTGTTGGATACTCCCATGATGTATTTTTGGCATCGAGCCATTACACATCATCAAAACGTATCGCCGTTTTAAATTCACTCGCAGGGTTAGGAAAATCGCTTTTCCTCCTGCACCACACTTTGCGTAAACGAGTGTTCGTTTAATCGCCACCAACCGTCTGCCGATTGGATGCCATGAATGTTTCGGCTTTCAATTTCGACCACTCTTTCGCCAGTGGTAGACGACCAAGGTGCGACCTTGGATGCGATTTTAATACTCAAGCCATTCATCACGCTCATGTGATTGTGGTGCATTACATCCGTTTTGAATCCAGTCAATTTTGCGATGTAAGGAACTGCTTTGTGTGAAATTATTTTAGGAGCTTCGTGCTCTAGTTGTTTGTAGGTCAACCAGATGGTTACTCGACATGACATACATTGATATTTAAATTTAAAAAGTTAAGCAAACCTCCCGAATACTTGATGCGGCCTTACTAAAGTGCTCACCAATTTAATGACCACCCAACTTTATCAAGGAGGATGCCTATGCATTATACGAATAGAGGTATTATCTGCGTTGCCACTGACACTGAACTACACAATGAACATTATTATAAAAGGCTCTGGATAGCCGCTCGCGATCTTAGTGCTCAAATATCAAGGAGACAATGGCTTGATGAAATCTCAAACTGTTTGCGTGATTGCGAAGCCGAGATTGTCTATGCCGTTGGAGAGCCATATCCCATACCGTTGGTTGACGATGTTTTTGGGAATGATGCTGATATGCGTTTTATCAGTGCCTACTTGAAGTCGGCACCCCGCGAAGAGCGACCATTTTCAAAAAGCCGTAAGATTGAACGTCTGCGTCTCATTGACCTCTACTTTAGAATTAACTACCCCGAGATTGCATGGCATTTCGGGCGTTGACTTTTCTAAATGCGCTGAGTTTGAGCTTGGCGCATTTTTTATTTCTCAAATCCGATCAACGAAAGGCACACCGATGTCAGATCAAAAAATTGTTAATCAAGCTCTGCGTATATTGGAAGCTCGCTTATATAAACCCGACTTCTTCGTCACTAAACCCGATGATGCAAAGAACTATCTCAAGTTAAAGCTGGGTGAGTTGGAGCATGAAACCTTCAATATTATGTTCCTTAATAGCAAGCACGGCCTTATCAGCCTTACTCAGCTATTCCGAGGGACAATTGATAATGCCTCTGTTCCAGTACGAGAAGTGGTAAAGGACACTTTGAAAGTTAATGCGGCTGCCGTTATTCTCTCGCATAACCATCCATCGGGTAGTCCTGATCCGAGTATGTCAGACAAACGATTGACTGAAGTGTTAACTCAGGCGCTTAACTTAGTTGGTGTAAGAGTACTTGATCACATTATAGTCGGAGGCAATCAAACGTACTCGTTAGCTGAGCATGGGGATATAGAACCGAGTCAATGTAAGAACGATCTATAAGTTGTGACTTGATTTTTGAATATCGCAGATCAAACATGAAGGGCATGCTCTAAATTAGTTTTGATCTCTGTATTAGCATTAGATTTCGTGGTGGGGGAAAGGCTTTTCCCCTGCCTTCAACCGCAGCAGAGCTGCGTTTTACGGACACCCCTTTCTAGCGGGGACACCCCGCAACGCCCCTTATAAAAGAAGACATTAAGGACGGCGCGAGCGCCGACTTTGTTAATTCTCCCCCGCAGGGAACCTGCGATTTTAACCCACACACCCGAAAATCCAGCAAAATCTGCTCGCCCATTCAGACGCACACCCAAAAGTGTGCGCTTAGCTGTGGCCTGCGCTATTTCCCTTGATTTGCGGTCTTTGTGGGTCTCGTCGTTTTACTCCTCGTCTCAGGGCCTTCAAGCCCTGCGGGGGAATGTCCTTTTAACAATGAAATGATGAGGAGTTTTTACGAATGAATGCCGAGATTAGAATTTATGTGACGTGTTTGGCGGCTTACAAGAGCGGTCATTTACACGGGGTTTGGGTAGACGCAACGCAAGCGCTGGACGATATTCAAAATCAGGTTTCAGCGATGTTGCCTGATAGTCCTATGAATGATGTAGAAGAGTACGCAATTCACGATTATGAAGGGTTTGGGAGTTATAAGATTTCTGAGCATCAAGGCTTGAAGTCAATTAACGACATTGCGTGTTTTATCGAAGAATACGGAGCGGTAGGCGCTGAAATTTTAAGCTATGCTTGTGGTGATATCAATGACGCTGAAAACATCATGATTAATCAACGCAGTGGCAAGTATGAGTCGGTGGCAGATTTTGCTGAGCAACTAACAACAGAGACGAGTGAAGTTCCTAAGCAGTTGGAATACTGTATTGATTATGAGCGTATTGGGCGTGATATGGAATTAAGCGGCGATATTTTTACCGTCGAAACAGGCTTTGAAGCCGTTCATGTGTTTTGGAATCATTAACGTGCTCTTAAGGCTTTTCCTCCATACTATCTATGGTAGATAAGCCCTTTTAAAACGGAGTAGGTGGGACATTGGTGCGTGATATACGGAAGATTGAATACAAAGTAACCGTATTTAGGCAAGCTAAATACGGTTTGCGGTTGGGTATAACCAACCGTGCTGCTTGTATAAATTTGAGAGGTAATTATGAGTGATAAGCTTACCTTTCAATTTAACAACAAAACCTTATTGGGGCAGATGAGTGGTTCAGTGATCGAAATGCCGTCAATTGCCTCTGCTAGGAATATAAAATATTCAGACCATCCTGACAGTGAAGAAAAAAAGGATAAGGAATACCGCGAGTTTATCGAATTTGTGGATGCAATACGCCTTCATATCGAACAACTTCAACGCGATATTGATAAGCTAGAAGCGCATTTTCGCGAACGTGATGGTGAAGAATGGCGCGAGAAGTTGGCGCTTAAGATATTGGATGCTGACGACATACCTCAACGCCGATCCGATGAGACTATAGTGGGTTATCGGGAACGGTTAGAACCGATTTTAATAACGCAAATGCTCAATGCAGATGGTTCGATTAAAGGCCAGTATCTTAATGATCTCGATTTAATAGATTATGCAGAGTGGGCGCAGCAACAATATAATTTAAGTGCGGCGCGAGACAATGTTTTGGAACTGGAAGATCCGAATACACCACAGGAACGTAAAAACCAGATTTACGACGAACTGCAACAGAGTGCTGATATAGAAAAAATAGTCCTTACGGCTTATGAACTAAGTGGAAGGTCTGAGGTGAAAGCGGAGATTAAAGACGCGATCGACACAAAAAACATCGATGAATCTAGTGAGATTCAAATGGCGGATACAGTTAGTCAATTTCTAAAACCACTTAGTTAGAGCGAAAGAGTGGGTCGGTATTTTTTGCGCGTTTTGCAATACTCTTAATTTCGTCACGCACGTTGTGAATACCAAATGTACCCTCGATACCTCCACGCACATGTAAGGCAATGACAGAGGAGCTGCCTTTAAATTTCTCAAAGAAAAATTTCATTTCTTTAACGCCATAATGTTTAAAGTCGTTGGTAATTACTTGCTTAATTTGATCGTCAGTTACCGCCGCTTTTTGTCCAACTCTTACTGATACAGCCACACCGTTTTGGTTTTTCTTCGACCAAGCTATACCCTCATCATAAACACACGGCTGCTTCCAGCATGTCACATAATCATCTTTCGCAGTTGTCTGTTCGGCTTGTGCTCGTCCAAGTGTAGGGCTGAAAACAACAATCATTAAACCAAGGCCGATAAGCGGCGGAATTGGCGAAAAATAAGATAGATTTTTCATGATTGATATTTGATGGAGTTGGCATATTATTACCGAGTAACTGAAATACTAACTTTTTCTTAGAAGTTAATAAGCCCAGTAACTGCAAGGGTTTGCGCAAGAAAATTGTCGTTTTATTCATAGATTGAGCGAGTGAAGATCGTTGTATTACAAGCGTATGCGGCGCTTGACTAAGAAATAAGAAAACGATAGTAATTAACCCAGCGCCAAGGAAGCGAGGCTAAATAAGTATGGGATTTAAACGAGGTGAAAACCCACATCGACCACGTAAGGGAGCGTCAATAAAGGTTGAGCCGATACGTGACCCAGAGGCGATTGCCCAAATTAAGGGGAATTTATTGGATAAGGGACAACTTAGGAATTTATGTATATTTGCGATGGGTATCAATACAGCGTGGCGTTGTAGTGAATTGCTTTCAATCACATTGGCAGACGTTATGCATTTAAAGATAGGTGACATGCTGGTATTAAAACAACCTAAAACGGGTGATTATCGTTACACCCCGATTAACGAAGAGGTGCATAGGACATTGCGTTTATGGCTGGTCCAGTACGCGGAAAAGTATCCGTGCTTATTTAATGATTTAAAGTCACCGCTATTTCTATCCAATCGCCGTGCCGCGCTTAAAGTGCCAAGCGTTATTGCTTTGGTTAAGAAATGGTGCGCTGGCGCTGGGTTGGTCGGACACTATGCTTCTCACACATTGCGTAAGACATGGGGGTATCATCAGCGCGTTACTTTGAATAAACGAATTGAAGTGATTTCAGAGGCGTTCTGCCATAGCAGCGTCCATGTCACTCGGGCTTATATAGGGATTTTGCGCAGCGAAGTTAATGAACTTTATCGAGGCGTAATTTAGAGAAAGAAAAACGAGTTTATGGAAGGTGAACTGGAGCCGTATGTGTATATTAACGCTTTGGGAAACAATGTTTTTTGTCAATTGGCCGCTGGAAAAACGTGAGGAAAGCCAGGTTTAGGTCGAATAAGATTCGATCAAACCATACTGACAACCGTAACAAAATAGCTTGATCATGAGTTGAAAAAAGGCAAGTTTATTGAGGTTGGCACATTATGCTGAATTTCCCTCAGCGGCATTTTGAACGAGCAATAGGCAAAAGTTATGGCCATTGTTAAACTTAACTTAACTTTACTCTGTTTTGTTTTGTCATAGATATGTGTGGTAAGACAGAGGAGCGCTAGGACTATCAATAACGGTTCAGACGTAGATATTAACCTCGTAATTTGAGAAGATGCCCACTGGGGTGAGTAGCATTCAATTCGTTTGTTCTTTGTTTAGCTCTCGCTAAGGTGCTACGAAAACAATTCTTAGCTAAGTTTCAAAACCACTTAACGGCTTTCTTTCGATCACATTTTTGTGCTCGTGTTGAACGGTATTGAGGTTAACTCTAATTTAGAGTTAATTTATATGGAGATTTCCGAATGAATATAACAAACTCAGTAATTCACCAGATCATTACAGACGCTATATTTGATGTAAGAGGTGATGGAGGCGCTGAAGTCGTAAGAAAGAAAGAGGCTGAGGGACCGCATGACCTTGAAGATGTCTCTCAGTTGGTAGTGCTAGCAAACCTGCTCGAAAAGAGAATACGTTCCGCAGGTAAAGGCAGCTCAAAACTCAAAGACCCCCAAAAGGCAAGCAGTACTAGCAAACACCTTAGAAACTACATTGAAGGCACGATTTCGTTTTTCGATTTCTCGTTGGAAGTACTTGAAATACTTCGCGCCAATACACCTCCGACTGCAACCGGTGGATATTTATCGTTCTTAGAGTATGACGTAGAAGGCAAGAAAAGGCTCTTTATATGCATGTTGAAACTTGAAGATGGTGTGACAATCGACGCCACATCAATGCAGGTCAGAGATGCAACCTCTATTCAGGCTAATGCGATACATGAAGGCGCTAGATTCAATAGAGAGTTGTTGGGCGAGCATATTTTGGATGCTAACAAAGAGCCAACTTATATCGACTGGATTAAAACCAAACAGGCACAGAGATTAAGTGCTTACTTCCAAGGCATATTCGAAATTGATATAGAAGTTGATAACAAAGTGCAAACGACATTGTTTCGAAAAGCGGTCGATGATTTTATTGAAACGGCATCCGAGACGTTTGAAGAAGATGGTGCATCGGACACTGACTTGGAACAAAAACGATATTCGATAGCACATAGCATCAAGACCGACGTCTACGACATGATTAATACTCACGCATCAAACTCTCAATCGATTGATTTTTCTGATGTTGAAAAACTAATCAATGCCGGTCTTTCTTCATATGACATCGAGACCGAAAAGACATTTACGGAGTTCGCCGATGATAAATACACTGACTTAAACAACCTTTTCAAACCTTTCAGCGGCATTAGTAAAAAATGGGGCATCCATAAGTGTATAGTAAAGGACGAAAGCGGAACAAGTCAGATTAAGTTCTATGTAGATCAGTCCATGGTTACTAATACGGAGTACTTTTCTTATGACGAGAATGATAAAACAGTCACTATTAAAAAGGTTGATTCAAAGTTCTACGAAGGCTTGAAGTAACAATAACTAATGAGCCTCGTCAGAGAATTTTATCGGTTAGTCTGGTCGGACGCGATAGCGAAAGAAACTATAGAAAGTGGTGACGATCCCAAAAAACCTACATTTCAAGTTGAAATCGCCGTCACGGAAGACAATATCTCACTTCTTACTGAAGTAGATCAACAGTCAGTTGCAAGGCTATTAGACCCAATTCAACTAACCGTTGGAATTACTGCTAAGTTTCTCAGAGATTCTAACTCGACTCCAGAGCTCGGTGTATTTTTCAATCATTATGACCCGTTGCGCTCTCAGTTATTTGACACGATTTCTAGAAATGAGTTTTATATCGGTGATATAGATTACGATAGCAAATCTAATGTCAATCAACAGGGTGAACCGAAGCAAGTTACAGCGCTAAAACTGATCGCTGACCTTGAACAAATACTTACTGAAACTCAAGATTATCCGGCGGGGTCTTCCAGAATTTACTTCGCTAATGAAACGTTAGAAATACCTAAAAACTTCGATTTCAGTGTCTATGATGACGGTGTTATCGATAGAATAACGTCGCAAGAAACGGTTGCTCTATTTAATACTTTTAAAGACTGGTTCAACTCGAATACGGGCGAGAATCATCTTGCTCAAAAGAAATCCATAATCAAGCTTCAGCTTTTCAAGCTGCTATCAGAAATACCCGCAAAACAACGTTCAGTCACATTAGTTAGTTCGATTAAAAGTCTGTCAGAGCAATCGACAAAGAGTTACGCGCTCTACATGGAAGAATTTAGCTATTCCAAATTTACACAAAAGCTTGAAGATCAAGCTACAGAATACTATGGAAAAATCTCTAAAGCAGTACTGGATGTGAAGAATCAAATAATCAGCCTACCAATATCCTTTGTCGTTCTTAATGTTGTAAAAGAGAAAGCGGGAAGTTCTATTTATATTTTCGGTGGTATGATTGTTTTTTGCGCGATTTTAACAATGCTTTTACGACAGCAACAGAAGTACTTAAACGACCTTGAAACCGAAGTGAATGGTTTCCTTGATTCGTCGGCGGGGGCTGGTTTAAGTGATGCGGTAGCCGAAACAAGAACTAATCTGAACGAGAGGATAGATTCACAACGGAGGTACATTTATATTTTCTATTTAATTGTAGCATTGGCGTTTATTGTCGCAGTTCATCAGTACGATAATTCTCTTATCGACAATGTATTATATTTGTTAGGTTCAATCTTAGATTGCATATCTAGCTTTGTAAGCGGTCTAATTATTTATTTATTCTAGTGGAGTGGCTCCGCAAGCAACCGTAATTTAGAGCTTAATTAATGATTATTAAATAAAAATTTAAACTCGGTCTTACAAATTTCGTAGTCTATTTTTGTGTTTTTGATCTAACAATATGTCCGAGTTTGGTAGCCTCAAGAGCCACTCGGTTAAATTGTCTAATAGGCTCTAGTACAAGGGGCTTCGATTCCTAATTTGTACAGCAACGAATGACTGAGAGCACGTTAATCATAATATTCTCTCCGATAGCCAATAATTTTTGGCGCTTCGCCCCACGCTCGATAACAATACTCATCTTCGTAATCACTATATCTGTTATAAACAGGAATGCTGTATGTTGCGCTAGGTGTCTGATGGTTGAAGCGAGTTGAGGATAGTAGCTGTGTTAGTTCCTTCCAATCATCGATGGACATTACATTTCTGGCCCTCAGAGAACGTCCGGGAGCTGATATATGAATTGCCGACTTCCCGTAACTCCTGTTGTAAATAAAACCTACATTCCATCTTCGGCCAGAGCGAACCTCTAAACCTCGAGCGATTAATTCGATTTCAACATCAAAATACCCTTCGAAGCTTAAGCGGCGGCGGCATATCTTTTTGATTCTGATAGGATCTGGAAATACATTTGCTGATCGAATAAAATCCAATACCCGTTTACAGTTTCTGTCGTTGCGTATCTGGTTCTTTAGCTTACTTAAAGCATCCCTAGCAAAGCCTATTTCGAATGACTCGTTTTCAGGCTTACGCAACGATACAAATAAAAACTCGTTTGAACTCCTTGCTATAGACATACCTTCTCGGCTCTTAGGGAAGGTATCCGGTTTAGCTATGAACTCTTCTAAATGTGTGATCAAGGCCCCTTCAGTTGATTGCTCGGCGAACTTCAAGGCACCGATTCTAGTAGGGCGGTGATCAGAATTTAATGCTTTGAGCCACCAAGTGAGTTGCCGCTTGTTAAGGTCCTGACGAGCGAAGCACGGAAAGTCCTCAGCACCATAGATTTGCATTTCCAGCATGAATGATTTTCGAGATTGAATACGAGATATGTATTTGAGTACATAATCTCGAATAAGATACCAATCGGTAATGCGTCTTCCATCTCTATCTAGAAGATATTCAAAAAGGCGCAGCGCCTGATTTTCCGGTAGCTCGCCAACCACATGAATAGCCCGTCTGAATATCTTCGGATCATTGTGTCGCAGCAATGGCTTTATAGCATTAACTACTGCGCTGGAGAGCGGTCGGCGTAAGCGACCGTATTTTAGTAGCTCTAAAGTTTCAACTTGAATTGTTGTGTTCCCCGACTTGAGAAGATCGGTGATAGCATCAAAAACTCCGTCGTCGATTTGGTCTGCCGGAAGCTTTCGAAAAGCTTCAAGTATGACCTTTTGCCAAATTTCACCTAACTCAAATAAGGCAGGCCAAATGGCTATCCTTCGCCGTTCTTTTAGAAAAAGTGAAAGGAAAAGCACTACACCAAGGATCTGAATAAAGCTATTATATTTTGCAGTTAGGTTACGGATACCATTTGTAATCTCATCAATGGTCAAAGATAACATGCTCCGATGCAAGGCGCTTGCCATGCAGTACTCCATATATGCTTCAAAAACAAAGCTGACCTCAGAGGCCTTGTCAATCTCTTGGCCTAGTTCCTCCAGAATAATATATTCATCGATAATTTTATGAAAAAGTAACTCGTGCGTTTCAGAATCCAAATGGAGATCCTGACTGAGAAATTCTGATGACTGGACTACGCGAGAATTGCGATTGAGCATGGCTGCTGCAATATCTTCAAGAAGTCGCATTGTTTTTTGACGCAATACATCCTGTCTAGCATGTAATCCGACTCCCATATGCTTTTGCAATTCCCTAGTCAATTGATCCGATTTTCGTTCGGTATATGTGTCAAAAAGTTCCTTTAGTCTTATATTTCTAACTACACCAATTTTCTCACCGGCATACGTTTCACAGAAGAAACGTAGTAAGAGAGGGTGCCTAAACTGTTCTTTGGCTATGCTCTCTGCTTTAAATTTTACATCATAATATGCACTATACTTTGAAATCGCTGTCTGATATTCACTAAACCTAAAATCAGCTAGCTGCTTTCGCTGTAGCCCACCATGGCGGTACTCACCAATGATGTTTGCGGTTTCAGTAAAGACTCTATCTTCAAACGCCCCCCAATAATAATCACGACAAGTGATTAAAATATGTAAATTTGATCGGCTTTGGAGCTCGGCAAATGCAAGTAGTTCATGCTTCATCCAATCAGGGCTATGGGCTTCATTTATTCCGTCGATTACTATTATAGTTGGGCCTATTCTAGACAGTATTTCAATTTGATGTATCCCATGTCTTACCTCTTCGAGGCCTATATCCTCAACAAATGAATGTTCAGCATATTCAAAAATAGATAGTGCTGTCGATCTTCTAAGAAAAGCGGCCGGTAGTAAAATTACATTGTGCGTTGTCCTAAACTTATCAGCCAACGAGGCCGCCAAACATGTCTTGCCAGAGCCAGCAGGGGCGATAAGGTAAGTTGTATTATGTTTAAATCCCTTCTTTTTACCTTGTATCCAACTGTCTAAATCTTTCTCGATTTCACGTTGTACATAAAGGGCAGGATTGAACCGTTGCTTTAGATAGTTCGATTGAAGTGTGCTGTCTAACAGGTCATCGAGGTAACGTCTTAGAATATTTTGAGTGCGTTTCGACGGTTTTTGATACTCTTCCCGATTGATTTTGTCGTGTGTGAAATTTGGGTCGAATATTTCTCGAACTAATTCGTCGTGAGCAGCCCATTCTTTTAGGTGAGACCAAGACCAAATTGTGATCTTGGGGTTTACTTTTTCTTTTGCTTCGAGTTCAAGTGCAGCCTTTTGAAGTGCAGAATCTCTCGGCGCAGTGGTTGCGAAAATAAATCGACTAAATTCGATCCCACAAGACCTGGCACGTAAGTAGTCCTGTTTGAGCTTATTTTCTGGCACGCGGTCTTTTGTGGTCTGTTTGCACTGAATTGCAATTCGCTCGCCATTCGCTAGTGAGACGATTATGTCAATGCCGTACTGTTTTTGCCCGCGTCTGCCAAAGAGTTGTGCAGTGTTTTCACCAAACTCATGGTTTGCGAGTGAGCATATTTGCTGCTCAAAATTTTCTTCATTTTCTGTAGGAACTAATTTCACTTATCTTTTATTAATCATTGGAGTGACTCTGATTCTCATTATGTTTTTTATGTAGAATCTCAATGTTTTTAATCGAAGAAACCGGAAAAACTAAAATGTTATTTGAATTGTTATCAAAAACCCCACAGTGGGTTAACGAACACTTTAAAATGACACCCCTTATTCTTAAATTATCAACATCTATAACTACATTACCTGAACCAGCTTTCGCTGCTGTATAGCTTTTATTGGCAGATTCACTAGCTTGATGAGAAGAAAATTGATTAACCGTGAATAAACCAATCCACAAAAATAGAACAAAAATCAGAAAAATAACTATTTTCAGTGAGAGCCTGATTATTTTCTTTAAAGGCTCGGGCTGGTCCAAAAAATTATCTTTACTTTCACTTGTCAGGAAGAAACCATAGATTTCTCTTATTGTTCTTATCTCTGATAACTGCCCAATCATATGCAAACACATAAATATGCATAAGGCGACTAGTACAGCGGAAGCAATTGTATAGATACTTCCTACAAAAATTACGAAAAAGCCCGTAATCAATGTTTCATTAAATGAAATATTGAAAAGGTCATGCGGCAAGGAAAGCTCTTGTATATAACTGCTATGGAATACTGAACCGGCAAAAAACAAAAGTCCTGTAATTATTGCTAATAGAAAAGTGACATTAAATATTTCCTTAAGTATTTTATCAGTCATCTATTTCTTCTCAAGATTGCTCTCAACTATCACTTGAATTCGCAGTCCTTAACTGTCGGCTTCTTATTAATGTCTGAAACAGCAGTAAAATTGAAGCACAATGAAAATTTCATTTGTTAACTTCGCCTTGTTAAGTTTTTAATGCTAACTATGACTTTTAAAAATAAAATCACGTACTAGTTTATGCGCTACAACGTAGGTGTTTTCATCTCTTGCAACCAATCCACGAGTTATCAAATAACTCATAGTTTTTCCAGGGGCTTCGTCAGGGTTGCCGCCGTAGACCCAAGTTATTCCTTTACTTCCACCTTTAGCAATCTTAAGCAATAAATCTTTATGGTGCTGCTTCATGGGTATATTGCTTAATATGTCGTAGGCAGAAATCACTTTATCTACTTCTTTCTCAGCAACATTAACCGCCTCCTCAACGGTTTTTGGATTAGCTTTATTTATAGCGTCTTTAAACGAAAGTTTTATTTTTTCGCCAAGCTGGAGATCAAAAGAATCTTTTGACGCTCTGTCAGCGATTGCATCAATTCTACCCAATAGGCTAAAAATTGGTTTCTTAAACATCACTGCTATAAATAGTATTACTAGTGGCCACGCCAAACTGGATAAAAATTCAAGGATTATCTTAGTTAATTCCATTTATAAGTTCCTATTTTCCAGACTGGTTATTATCCGACATTCCAATGATTCATGACTTCCTAATTACGCCTTTGAGTATATCACCAAAAGGTGGTTTTTGGCGCTCTCATTACCCTCATCTAACAAGTGCCTGTACACAGCAGCGAACGCGAAACCCTAGCCTATATTGGAATTTTACCGCAGGAAACTGATGATTTGTTTCTGTTTAAGATTTAGAGAAACGGCTGAGTTTCGCCCTTAAGAGCCATTTTAGGTTCCGCTAACTCCCGTTTAAACTGAAGTGACGAAGTGACAGTCCGATGAGATGAGATTACCAACACAGTTAAAGCGCTTGTTAATCATCTCGCTTTTTAGTCCTATTTACATGTATTTCTCCACCTATCATTTTTATAGAGTCATCAATTTTAATAAGCAAAAGCTTGATATGGTCTATAAATAACTTTGCAGAGATATTTATTCCTGAGGCATCAATAGTATCAAAATCAGCCTCAGTTCTGGGATGAGTATATCCGTGTCTCTTTTGAATCATTCGTACAATTGGAATCCAGTGAGCAGAATCACTGAAATCAAACCGGTCATTTTGTTTTAACTTTAAGAACTTCTCCGATAACATGACCGCTCTCTTGAGCCTTTGTGGGGTTATGTTATTACCCCTAGAGTCAAAAACTGCTTCTAGTTCAGCCGAACTAAGACTTACCATGTAGATTTTTTCAAGTTTTTCTACGGTTTCTTTATTCCTTAATGATTTTAATACGTAATATAAGTTAGAGAAGTGATCGACATGACAAGTTATTGCACAATATAATGCTTCCAACATGACTACGTTTGCTCGAATCATTGCCCTAAAAGCGTATTCAGATTGTGGATTTTTGTTGCAATATTCCACTGCCTCTTTGAGGTCATTTATCGCAGAAAATGTTAACTGAAGTGTATCTTTTACGAGATGAAAGTTAACAGCTTGTGGTGAAGATCGAGTCGTCATTGAGAGTTAACCATTTTATTATCCGCTATTGTACTTCGACATTTTAAATATTGGGAAACTCAAGTCTACTGTTTTAGGGCTTCCGAGTGGCTGAAATGAGTATTGCACGGCCTTTTGCATAACTCAAACTAGGCAGTAGTTTGCCCTAAGCAGTCAATTAACTCGCCAGTAGGCGCCGAAAAACCAGAGAGAAGCGGCGCTTTATTGATCCCTCTGGCTGGGTTTGTTAGGGCTTTTCTGGAAGAGAACTTAGCCATGAACCGATTTGATCTTGTGCAACAACAAACAGAAGGATAATCAGGATTGAGTATATAAAGTTAGCAACAATACTCCCTCCTACTGACGTCCAGAATGTTTTACTACCTTCTTTGTTAATATGAGGACTTATTGCTTTATCTACCTCTGTAGATAGCATCTCCTCAGCAAATCTTACATGCGCAGAGAGTGAATTTTGAGATAGCAAGGTGGTTTTCATTGTGCTTATCTCGACATCTGTTGGAGTAGCATTACCATTAGTATTTTCCGTAACAAGCTCTTCAAGTTGTTGCTGGTAAATACTATAGGCAAGAGATGTAACGACTGACGATTTGCTTCTTTGCTGGCAGTACTCTTGAACAGTTTGAAGTTCGGTCCTGTCGATCATATACGTGACCTCGGTTCAAACTCTGAGTAATTGCTTTTTGCTTCCCAGCGCCTTACTGCCGACTCAAACTCTACGTAAAGATCTATAGAATTTGCTTTACTCCGATGCTCGAATATAAACTTTTTCAGCACATGGAATACCGCGATAAAAGTTCTGCCTAAAGATGAGTGAACAATGTTGTCATCATATATGCCTTGATGTATTCCAAGACATATTTGTTCAAACTCATTTAGCATTAAAATCATTTCTTCATTAAATTGATTTCTATCCTCATAACGCCGCTCGTATGTTTCGCTGCTCAAAATCGATGCAGCAACTTTTTGAGCAGCGCTCGTTATTTTAACGGCAGCCAAAGTGTGTACTCGACGCTCCCATTCAAGTTTTCTAGATGCTTCCTTCCTTAGATAAAATAGTGACATTCCAATAAATAGGAGTGCGACTGTTTGCATTGCAAAGGAAAGCAAGTTAATTGCATCAAATATCGCCACGAGTGTTGTTTCTCCATTCTGAGTTGATCTTCATGATTTCTGAGGCCTTAATAGCGAGTTTTAATTGAAAACCTATTAACGACAGGACAAATGTCCGAAATGAGTATACTACGGGCGTTTATGGAATTCACTCCGAGCTAGACAATTATATAGAAACGGCCCTTAACGTCCTCTTGAAGAGCCACGGTCATAGCTCTTGTTACGTTCAAATACATCGCGCTTGCCGTGGCCGATTTCTCGGTATTGCATCAAATCATGGTCTAGTCGTTTATCACTCTTACGCTCAAAGCCTTGTAGCCGTTCAATGCGGCGCTGCAATCCTCGGCGCTGTTCGAGATGCGTAAAAACAAGTGTGTCTTTTTCGTTTTCATCACGGCGCTGT
>CAYQVT010000055.1:0-17321 GCA_964420885.1 uncultured Gammaproteobacteria bacterium | reverse complement strand
CGTGGTTATCGAAAGACCAAAATGACTTGCCGCGCTTTTCTAAGCGTTTGGCTTCAGCATCCCAGCCTCTTTTAGCCGCGCCAGGGATCTCACGCAACATGAAGCGATAAATCGATTCGCCCATTCTTGAGCTGGCTGGGTCTTCGGGAGTTGATACGTCTCGATGGTGACCCAGATTATGCTCTATGCAAAAATGACCATAACCGGTCACGGAGAGTACCACTCTTGATAGTAGACGCTCTAACTTGGTGTTCTTATGCCCTATTTCATGCGCGGTATTAATACTCATGCCACTGTAAAGCCCAAGCATGACGGCAAAAACGATGAAAAAACCTATCTCCAAATTTTGAGTCGCGGCTAGCCACGCACCCGCTATGACCACAATAAAATGGAACGGAATCGCGGCAATTAACAGCCAGCGATAGTAAGGGTCTGCGTCTAGCTGGGGTACGATTTCTTCCGGTGGGTTATTGGAATCGGTACCGACTAAATAGTCCAATAGTGGTATCAAGATAAACGCCAGTTCTAGGGGTACCACCAGCATCCATGGATTACCAGTATTGAGATACAACCCCATGATCGCCATCGGTAATATTGACCACACAATGGCACTCACCCATAGCCAGCGTTTTTTGTCTTTAAATTGAATGACACCCTTTTCCGGGTGAGTAATGGTGTATGTGGTCATGACTTTCTCCTCAGTATGCCATTACTATATCTCGACGAGTTGCATTTAAAGATTTCACTAATTGACAACATTATTGTCATTAATAGACAATAATGTAATGATAATCTGATGGACAAGTCGATATATCTTGCAACCACCTATCTAAAACTGCTTCGTTCAGACACCGAGCTTACGCGAGCCTTAGACCATGCGTTCGATGGTAAGCTTGGTAAACTGCTTGAAGATGAATACATCTACGGAGACACTATATTAAAGATCTTTCAAACCTTTGCTGATCAGGGTTTGGATTCTTGGCTATTGCGATTTGGCCAGCATTTGTCAGTGGGCAGCCATGGCCCCTTAGGGTTCACCATCTTGAGTGCGCCAGATCTACACACAGCGATAGATGTGTTGGCCGAGTTTACGCCTATACGGACGTCGGCCTATCGGTGCGCAAGCCTGCATCAAGGTAGTCGAATATCGTTTATTACTGAAGACCAAACCAGTCACCCTTTGATCAGTCAATGGATGATGGAATCAAGCCTAAGGGTGGCGCAAAAATTGATCGAAGCTGTGATGGCGCACCCGCTTGGCGAGTTTGCGTGCGTCCGTTTTCGTCACTCTAAACCGAGCTATCATAAAGAGTTGGAAACATTTTTTGGTATTCCTATTAGCTATGATGAGGCCGTTAACGCTATCAGCATTCCAGCCTCATGGTGCCGCATTTCATCTCCGCTTTCAGACCCGGATGCATTTAAGACCAACTTACAAAAATGCCGTGAGCTTAAGTTAAAGCTATCGAGTGAAACCGACTTGATCGAAGCAACCAAACTCGATCTTAACGATTTTTTTAATGCTCGTATTCGTGGCGAGGCGAGGTCTCACGAACTACCAACACTCGAGCAACTCGCTAACAAACATCATTGTTCAGCTCGCACCTTCGCACGCCGCTTGAGCGAAAAAAAACAGAGCTATAAACGTCTACTCGAAGAGTGTCGACGGCGACACGCGGTGGACTTACTCACGCACACACACACCAGCATCGCAGGTATATCGTTACAATTGAACTATCAGGAGCCCGCTAACTTTGTGCGCGCCTTTAAAACGTGGTTTGATACCCCGCCTGCGACGTGGCGACGACAGCTCAGTTCAGTTAGTAGCGGCTTCGCGCAAAGCCAAAACCAAACCGATATACCGGTAACCAGACGACAACAAAAATGACCGATACATTTGATTTAGACAATAAAAAATTAGGGGACTACCTCTCGCAAAACATAGACGACTTCGAAGGGCCTATGACCTCTGAAAAGTTCGCAGGTGGTCAATCTAACCCTACTTATTTACTAACCACTCCAAAGGCTAAATACGTTTTGCGCCGCAAGCCCCCTGGCAAATTGCTCAAGGGTGCCCACGCGGTTGATCGCGAATTCAAAGTGCTTTCGGCGCTGTACTCCACACCTTTTCCAGTGGCTCAAGCACTGCATCTTTGTGATGATGAGTCTGTGATCGGCAGTATGTTCTATGTAATGGAGTTTATGCAGGGGCGTATTCTATGGGACCCGACCTTGCCTGAAGTTTCCAAACAGGAGCGCACGGCAATTTACCATGAAATGAATCGCGTATTATCTGAGTTGCATAAGGTGGAGGTCGATAAAGCGGGGTTGAGTGAGTACGGAAAAAAAGGAGACTACTTTGCACGCCAAACCCATACTTGGTCTAAAAATTACAAAGCGTCAGAGACGAAGCATATTGCGGCGATGGAGACACTCATCGAATGGTTACCCGCTAATATGCCGGCTGAGGACGGTTTGTATTCAGTAACTCATGGCGATTATCGCCTAGATAATATGATGTTTCATGCTGATCGACCCGAAGTGATCGCGGTTCTTGATTGGGAGCTATCAACCATCGGGCATCCGTTTGCTGATTTAGCCTATCAATGCATGCAATATTATATGCCCGGTGGCAAAGGCTTACCTGGCTTGGCGGACGCTAATCTGGAAGAGCTTGGCATTCCAAGCGAACAAGAATACATCGACATGTATTGCCAGCGCATGGGCTTTGAGCCAATTGAAAACTGGAACTTTTATCTCGCCTTTAGTTTGTTTCGCCTTGCGTCAATTTGTCAGGGTGTCGTTAAGCGCGCTGAGCAAGGCAATGCATCGAGTGACAAAGCGGGTGAATACGGCGACTTAGTAACACCACTTGCAAATATTGCACTCGGCCTTACAAAAGGCTAAGCACAGATTTTAATCAACCAGAATATAAAAATACCTTAAGCAGGAAAACCCATGACTAATTTATTCTCGCCGTACTCACTCGGCAGTATGACACTGGCCAACCGAGTGGTAATGGCCCCCATGACTCGCAGCATGTCTCCCGGAAATATTCCGAGTGACGACGTGGTTGAGTACTATCGCCAACGTGCCGAGGGCGGCGTCGGTTTAATCATCACTGAAGGCACTTGTGTGGGCCATAAAGCGGCCAGCGGCTACCCGAATGTGCCATTTGTCGCAGGTGAAGAGCCCTTAGCTGGGTGGAAAAAGGTAATCGACGCTGTACATGCCGAAGGCGGTAAAATCGCGCCTCAATTATGGCATGTAGGCGGCATTCGTAAACCTGGAGTAATGCCCGGTGGAGACGAACCTGGCCACAGTCCATCGGGCATGGCGTTTCCGGGTAAGGTTACTGGACATGCCATGACTCAAGCCGACATAGATGAAGCATGTGAAGCTTTTGTTCAAGCTGCGGTGGATTCTGAACGCATCGGTTTCGACGCTATTGAACTGCATGGTGCGCATGGCTACTTACTAGACCAGTTCTTTTGGGAAGGGACCAATGAGCGCGACGATCAATACGGTGGTAGCTTAGAAAATCGCGTTCGCTTTGCCTGCGATATCGTCAAAGGCATTCGTGCCAAGGTCAGTGCGGACTTTCCGATCATATTCCGCTTTTCGCAATGGAAACAACAAGATTACTCGGCGCGCTTAGCCGAAACGCCGGAGCAATTGGGTGAATTTTTACAGCATTTAGTCGACGCCGGAGTTGATATCTTTCATTGTTCGCAGCGCCGATTTTGGGAAGCTGAATTTGAAGGCAGCGATCTCAATCTAGCGGGTTGGACTAAAAAATTGACCGGAAAGCCAGCAATCACGGTTGGCAGTGTCAGTCTGAATGCTGATTTTCTCCCAGAGGGCGGCGATGTGGCCTTTAAAGACGCTGAAATATCAAGCTTAGACAATTTGGTAGAACGCTTGGACGCCGACGAATTTGATTTGGTCGCCGTGGGCCGAGCTTTGATTGCTAACCCTGATTGGTCGAACAAAGTCAAAGACGAGCAATTAGCCAACTTAGTACCATTTGATAAGTCGATGTTAATGAAATTGGTCTAGCATCGCGCGCCGGACCGAGGACATTCGTTTATCAAGCAAGGTAATTAGACAGTCGACAAATAGAACGTAGGCCACATTCCCAAAACCGTGAAAATTGAGACTGGTTTTAGAATCTACGTTCTATTTTCAGCTCTGATCGTTAGCTTTGTGACTCAAAATTTCAATATTTAAGTTATTATCGCCGCATGAAAAGAGTCGTATTTAACCGAAAAGGCGGCGTAGGCAAGTCGACAATTACTTGCAATTTAGCCGCAGTAGCCGCCAGCAAAGGCAAAAAAGTACTGGTTGTTGATCTTGACCCACAAGCTAACACGACGAGTTACTTAGGCCATAGTGGCAAAGATAATGTGGTCGGCATTGCCGAGTTCATGGAATCAACCATCTCGCGTAACTATCGCGAATTTGGGTCTGAAGACTATATCCGAAAAACACGCTTCGATAATCTTTCGTTGATCTCGGCGAGCTATTCTCTTGTCGATTTGGAAGCCAAACTCGAAGCCAAACACAAAATATATAAGCTTCGAGATTTCCTAAACAACTTGCATGAAGACTTCGATGAGATTTACATCGATACGCCGCCCGCTCTAAATTTCTTTACGCTTTCAGCCCTAATCTGTGCTGATCGTTGCATTCTTCCCTATGATTGTGATGTGTTCGCGCGCGACGCCATGGTCGACCTGATGGAAGAGCTGGAAGAGATCATCGAAGATCATAATCCAAGTTTGGAAATTGAAGGTGTGGTGGTAAACCAATTTCAAGCGCGTGCAAAACTTCCCCAACAAGCGGTAGAAGAACTGGTGGCGGCAAAGTTTACCTTGTTGAAACCATTCATTTCGTCCTCTGTTAAGGTCAAAGAATCTCACGCGTCACACACGCCGTTAATATTTTTAGATGCAAAACATAAAGTAACCCTCGAATTTCTAGAGCTTTACAAGAATTTAAGTCGCAAAAAGCGAACCAAAAAATCCAAATAGAATCTCAGCAAGGTTACCAATCAGACAGGCTTTGTTAGGGTGATGTCTCAAATGAGGTCTATTAAGAATAACAACCCTATACGGCCAATGCTGTAAAAACATCGCTCGTAGTAAGCAACTCATTAATGGGTTAAAAAGAGCGAGGACTCAACTGTGATAATTACTATGTCTAAAGCGCTAAAGCGAAAAATGGCCGAGGCCGAAACTTACGACCAATGGAAAGAGGCCGCTCAAGCCTATGACGAGCGCAACGGCTTACAACGTTGGAAGCAAAATGGAAAAAGCCGTCGCTACGATTATGCAGCCATTCAACGTAGGCTTGATGTGCTACGTGGATTACGCGAATCAAACGACAACCAAGGTATTTTATTCACACTAAATGAAGGCATTCATGGCAACCTTGGTGGCATGGGCCGATCATCGCTATACCAGAAAGCCAAATTTGGAACGAAGCAACTGATTGTCGACTATGTTGAAGAAGTGGCGTCGGCCTTAGAATACTTGGCTAAACCGAGAGTCAAAGGAATTGGAATTCGCGAGAAAATAGATTTTTTTAACCGCGCGCATTTATGTTTTGGTCAATCAGCTCTTATGTTTAGTGGCTCCGGGACTTATTTGTTTTTTCATGTCGGCGTACTTAAAGCGCTTTGGGAACAAGACCTTATTCCTGATGTTATTTCTGGATCCAGTGGTGGTGCCATGATTGCCGCTGTTGCTGGTAGTAGAAGACCTGAAGAGCTTGGCGATATTTTTGACCCCGAGTTTCTCGAATTTGAAGATGACATGAAGAGCATCATTCGAAATCTCGCGCCAGGCAAAAAGCGTAAGCTGCGCAAAAACGATTTGCTGAAAATCATAGAACGCATTATTCCAGACATTACATTCGAAGAAGCGTATCAACTCTCTGGCCTTAAAATTAATATCTCAATTGCGCCCTTTGAACACCATCAAAAGTCACGATTGCTCAACGCCATTACCTCACCCAACGTAATGTTGCGAGAGGCAGTATTGGCAAGCTGTTGCATACCCGGTGTTTTCCCCCCGGTATCCCTTGCGGCTAAAAATGTTAAAGGTGATCGCGTCCCGTATTTACCACAGCGAAAATGGGTCGACGGATCGTTGAGCGATGACTTACCAATGAAGCGTTTGTCACGCTTATATGGTGTAAATCATTTTATTGTCAGCCAAACGAATCCGTTAATTTTGCCGTTCTTAAACGCCGAAAAGAGCACTAATAGCTTGGTTTCTACGGTGAGTAACACGGCTATCAAAACCATGAAAGATTGGGGCCTGGCCGCCTCACACCTGATTCAAAAACCGTTTAAAGACAACTCTTATGCTAGCCGATTTATTAATGGCTACATCTCGCTCGTGTCTCAAACCTATACCGGCGACATTAACATCTTGCCGTCTAGCCGATTTCTGAGCCCTGCCCAAGCGCTGGCATCACGTTCGTCAGAAGAAATCATGGAGTTGCTGGTAGAGGGTGAACGCGCTACTTGGCCAACCATAGAACGCATTCGCATTCAAACTCATGTCAGTCGTGCACTGAATCGATTAATAGACAAGATAGATCGAGAGGTTACGAATGGCGGTCCACGAGCGGCGCACCCCAAACGCAAAACTACCAAATCGTTAACGCTGGTTGAAAAGAAGAAAACCGCAGACGAAGCTTAATACCAAGAACCAAGCCTTTTGCATGCAAGGACGCAAAAAAAATCAGGAGGCCCTTTCATCAGACCCTTTATTGTGTCTTTAAGCTCACTGTAGTATTTGACAGCAATAACTCGATGAGCCCAAATCAACGCTATAAAAATTAGCGACCAAGAGATAAGATAAAACACTCGCGTCTTGGTAGACTAATGAAGATGAAATTTAGGTGCGCACGTGTCAGATAAACAACCCAATGAAGAGCTAGCTGCTTCATCAAAGTCAAGTAGATCAGACCTTGATAGATCAACCTTGCTTGAGTTGAACCCCCAACTTAAGTTTGCGGGTGGGGTGTTCCAAAATATCGACACACAAATTCGTGAATCGCGGCTCTCGAGCTATATTCAAGGCGCCGTCAACGACTCTCTTGATCACTCTGACGACCACTCATTGCATTCTACCGATATCGAGAAGTTATTGCTTACAGACGAGCTGCGGAGCGCTTTCTCTGCTGCACCGGTGAATTTTTTATTGAGTTTTGATTTCAATAATATTGGAAACACACTCGACCTAACTCAGGGATTCGGAGGCACCACTCATTTTCTGGCTGATAAAGTTGCTAACATCGACTGCGTTCGAATAGACCTAGGGCACGCACGTCTGTCGGCCAAGCGATGCTCAGCCTTTAACAATATCAATTATGTATCTGAAGATATTGCTCAGCTCACTTTTCCGGAAAAATATTACGACCTGATCGTAATCAGTCAACTCGAATCGCTCGAGCTTGAAAAACCCGCGCAAGCGTCGCTGTTAGAGAACTTAAATCAGTCCTTAAGCGATCAGGGGCGAATCGTGATTAGCGCGAAAAACCGAGACCGACTGAGTAAATGGGTATCGAAGGGTGCTGATGCCATTGCCTATAAAGATCTTTATCTAGACGAGACAAACGCAGATTATAACGAAGCAGAATTAAACCAGCTCTTTACCAAGGCTGGTTTTGCACATACTGATGTTTACGCAAGTTTTTCTGCGCCACTAGCAATACAAAATATTTTTTCGAAACAATACTTAAATGATAATCAGTTTTCACTTAACCATTTCAGTCGCCTAGGCGGCGTTGGCCATACTGGCTTGAATGAATATCTATTATTTAAAAATTTAGCTCGAGAACGAGGAGAGGTATTTGGCTTAGCGTCGCGTTTTGTGATGATTGCAGGTGCGTCATCTGACGCCACTCAAAAGCTGTGCAATAACGACTTTGCTCATTATTCAGGCCTTGGGCGACAAGCACAGTGGCGAACTACCACACAATGCAAACATGGCACAGCACAGGTCACCAAAACACTTTTACACAAAAATCACCAAACCACGGCAAAGGAAGCCAAATCTTCAATTCAGTTAAGCCAAAAGACCGACCCTCAGGTGTTTGAGACGGGGCTCTTACTACTGGACAAATGGTTGGCCGCGCTATTAGAACCCGACCCTGTTTCATCATTAAAAGCGCAGATATCAGACTATCTCAATTGGTTGAAGGAATTCGAGAAAGCAAGCGACTTCTCTGATCGAGCCTACGACGCTCTACCGTTCAATATTATTGTTGACGCACAAGGGGCATTTAAATTAATCGACCCAGAATGGTCAATAGACGCCGTTTTTGAGGCAGATTTTGTTCTATTTAGAGCCCTATTTTGGTTTGCATTTGAGAACAAAGCGCTATTCAAAGAACTTGCGAAACAATCAGGTGCGTCTACCATAGGCTTATTCGTTTTGCAGTTTATGGACAGCATAGATAGCCTTGATGACTTATCTCGCTTTGTTGCCATGGAAGAGATTGTTCAACGCCAAATCGGTCAGAATTTTCGCAATAAATCCATCAAATACGCGCTGTTACAAACATTTGATGGCGAGCCGGTGCATGAACGCCTGCAACCCGCTTGCCAAGTAAGCTGGAGCGACAAGGCCGGTATCGTCGACGAGCAGCACAGCGTATTCATACTCTGGATGGCGAGTACGAAAGATCAAAACCTAATTGGCAAGGCACCACTGATGGTGGAGGGCAAACACGTTCTGAGAGTGGACCCGATCGCCAGCATGGGGATTTTCAAGTTTTCGTCAATAAAATTGCGCGCCAGTGACGGGCATGTACTCTGGGAAATCAATTCCACTGAGGATATTATCAATGCGTCGGAAGGTTTGAACGTTTCGCCAGTTACTCGAAAGAGCGACAACGGAAGTACTAATGCAAGCCACTTTATTGCATTAAACGAGGACCCTCATTTTCTATTCGACCTAAGTAACGTTGAAAAGTTGCAACACGTAGAAAGCCTTGAAATCACGTTTGCATTGATACACAACCAGTATTATGACAATGCATTGGCTACCTTAAGCCAAGCGCTGAGCGAACAAAATGTAGCGCTTGGTCGTCAATTAAGCGTGCTCGATACGAAGCAGGCTGAAATTGATTTCTTATCGGCTAAACTGGAAAATATTGATCATCATAGACAAGTATTGCAAGCCAGCATACATACGGCTAATCATGCCCACGAGGCGCATGTGAACGAACTGAACAATACGCTCCAAGCGCAATTCTCGCGAATCCAGCAGTTGGAAAATAATTTAATGTTTAAAGTATTTCATCGAATCAAACGAGCTTTCTCATTTCTGAGCCGCGGCTAATTTCTTAGACAATAAGACACGTTGTTAGCGACATAAAAAAGGCGTTATGAGTTGCCCCATAACGCCTTTTTTGATCAGACAAAAAGATTACTTCTTACGTAACTTCTTCGAGATCTCTTCAACTTTTTCAGCCGCTTCGCGTAAACGCTCAGGGATGTCTACAAACGAAGACAGTCCGCCGCCAAAACGAGACTTAATCTCTTCAACGCGGTCTTCCAAAGTTTCACGACCTTTGTTAACCACCTCGTCAAGATCACCTTGAATCGATTGACCTCGCTCTACCAAATCGGCAAATACTTTTTGACCTTCGGCGTTAATCTCTTCG
This sequence comes from uncultured Gammaproteobacteria bacterium, assembly GCA_964420885.1. Lineage (GTDB taxonomy): Bacteria > Pseudomonadota > Gammaproteobacteria > Arenicellales > Arenicellaceae > Arenicella. The sequence continues at coordinate 7,637 of CAYQVT010000055.1, read as the reverse complement.
TATTTATCTTGTACGTCTTCATAACGCTCAGACAATTCTTCATAAGTTCGAGAATACGCACCTAAACCGGCTAGCCAAATATTTTTAGCCATTGCTTCTGCTTTATCGCCGCTCAAACCACTTAAGTTATCTTGCAACATTGCTTGAAGCTGCTCGATACGATTTTCTACCGTGTTAGAGTCATCAATAGAACTCTTTTTTGGAGCCGCTTTCTTGGCAGTGGCTTTCTTAGCAACTTTCTTTGATGCTTTTTTCGCAACCGGTTTTGCTGCCGCTTTAGTGGTAACTTTTTTGGTTGCCTTCTTGGCTACTTTTTTTGTCGCCTTCTTAGCTACCTTTTTACTTGCTTTTTTTGCCGCTGGCTTAGCAGCAACTTCTTCAACAGCCTTAGCGGCTGCATTTTCTACTACGTTTTTTTCGTCGGCCATGATTTCCACCAATTGCTATTGAAATTTAAGATGTGTGTAGAATACCTATCGCGATTAGAAATAGCGCCCTAATTAGAATGGCCATTCTAATTAGGCATGGCTGAACTCACGCTTAAATTACTAGAACGAGTTACACTAAGCTACCTCAACAAACCACTGAACATAGAAAATTAGGGTCGCAAAATGAAATACGAATTACTTGACGATGGCATCGCTAAAATTTCCTTAGACAACGGCAAGGCTAACGCCATTTCACTTGAAGTAGCAACCGACTTGATGGCAGCGCTGGACCGCGCAACAGAAGAAGCGAAAGCGGTACTCATTTGTGGTAACCCAGGCCTTTTTTCAGCGGGCTTTGACCTTAAGGTAATTGCGCAAGGCATGGATAAGGCACAATCAATGTTGAGCCAAGGGATGCTAATGACCGAAAAATTATATTCTCACCCGCAGCCCGTGGTGACCGCTTGTGAAGGTCATTCTGTTGGCATGGGAGTATTTATTATGTTGGCGGCGGATTATCGAGTTGGTGCTGAAGGTGAATTTGCAATTCGCTTACCCGAGACAGCAATCGGCATGCACTTTACAACAATATTGAAAATCATTGCTAAAACCCATATTAGCCCGAATCATCATGCACGAGCAATCGTTCAGTCTCGACCGTACTCGCCCAGTATGGCGGCAGAAAACGGCATGTTAGATGAAGTTGTGGCTCCTGAAAAAGTAGTTGAACAAGCGTTGCTCAGAGCGAAAGAACTATGTGAACTACCAGGCGACCAATACGCCACCAATAAGCTGTATATGAGATCTGAGGCGATTGAAACGATTCGTAAATCTCTCAACCTATAGTTGCCTAGCTAACTTAGACGAGGTGGCCAGTACTAAGCGTACGGGCTGCCTAAAACCAAAGATTAATCTATGCTTCGAGGTGTTCGTCCAACACTCGATTCATCTCAGCTTCGAGTTGCGGGGCCAATGCTCTTGCCATTATCCCTAATTTCACATCCACCACTAGCTCACCGGCTCTAGGTTCGACGATCGCATTTACACCCGCGGTATGTTTATAACGAAAGTTAGAACCTGCTTGGGCATACTTCCCACCAAAGGCTCCCACAAGCTTGTCCAATAGTTCTAACGCGAGCTCTTGGCACTCTTGTTCATCTAGGTCCAGTTCACGACGAACACGAAGGTTACTCATAATTAGGTCTCATAAAAAAGGTAAGAAATGTAAATATAGGTGTTCTTCGATTGTCGGTGAGTCGTCTCGATCGGTGAGTAAATCATCGTAACTACCAAAATTGATCAGCGTATACATAAGGTTGCCTGCCAGCAACCTAGAAGCATTTGTCGAATCAGTCACTTTTGACTTATCCATAACTAAACGAACCAAACTGATTATTGTCTGGTTCAACAAACTGAGTAACTTACTCATGGACGCTCGCAAACTCGGATACCGCTCGTGAATGCCTCGTATATCTTGGCTGATAAATTTAAACTGTTGAAGGATATCGGAGATCACCGTCATGCTCGCCAAGGTTTCTTTAGTGTCGCCTCTGGCTTGCTTTGTGATTTCTTGTAGGGCAATTAACACTCGCGCGTGATATTGCGCGTAAAGCTCCTCGACCACTTGCTCCTTGCCTTTAAAATGGTAGTACAAATTACCGGGGCTGATGTTCATCTCGTTAGCGAGATCAACACTTGTGACACTGCTTTCACCACGATCGTTCAATAGAACCAACGCCACATCAAGAATCAAATCACGGGTGCTCATCTTTGCCATAACTTCAGTGTATCAAGAGTTTAGGAAAGTGCGAAGCGGAATTGATAACTGGCGAGGCTGTGTATTAATTTATACGGCACAAATTAGATCTGAACACGGCTCGCCTGTCTATAAAAACTTCGATCTGACAGAGTAAATAGACGAGATATAATTGGGAAGAATTCTAACGTTGCTCCCAGTTCAGGTCAGAGTTTTCAATAACACCCTGCGAAATTTCCGCAACCCATTTCTTATGCGACCCATCGCTTGCAAATAAATACAGTTTATCTTTATGCAAATGCCAAACCATTGGGTCGACGTCTGCAGTGAAATTGTTTTTTACAGCGAATGCACAAAAACCGCCGTAAGCAGGTGAAAAGCGCGCCGGATTTAAATCAAAAAGAGTCTTATTTTTGGCGCTCGAAAAATACCAAGCAACGCCGTTCCAACTGGAACTATATCGTTCATTACCAATCGTCGGACCCCCATCTAGCCGATAACTGACTAGGTCGTATCCGCCTAAACCAACCCCAGAATCTTGGTTAACGTCGCTCCACAACTGCCACGATAACGGAGCAATTTTGCCCGTTGTTGCTACCACGCCAATCGCCAAAATAAGGAATATAGAAGTTGATAGAATTACTTTTTTCATTTTTGAAGCACCTCGATTTACTTTGATTTCAGCATCAGCTTTATGAGTCTTAGGGTTTCCTCAGGATCGATTCTGCCTACAGGTGAATTACTGTAGTTAGTTTTTCTATTGCACTCATCGAATACCTTTTGTTTGCGCATCTGTTACTGAATAAAATTAATATTTGACTGATTGGTCTCATTATAGAAATCAATTTCAATGAATGTCAATTTTTATTTGATCATTTAGTCACTTATTATATATGGATAAACCAAGAGACATATAAGCCAACGGTGACTGCCCTACGCGATTGGTCTCTAGTTATTGGTCTAGGGGAAAAGCTGGCCTCTTGAATATGGGGCTACTCACTGCGACTTAAGGCTGGAGTAGATTTGATTAAGGCCCTCCAAGAACCCAGAGTTTAGATAAAATTAATCTAGCCCGATAAGTAGCGGCAAGGTATTGAACACATCTTCCCTAAATGCCTCTGAAAACCCGGTTCTGGACATTGCCAGCATGCCATTGATTGTTGCGCAGATCGTTCGTGAAACGGCTCTCGGATTGATCGTTTCCGCGACATCCCCCTCTAGTTGAGCACGCTTCAAGGTTTCTTCAAATGCCTTAACCCCCCTATTCTGGTTGGCCTTTACAATTTCCATAACTTCACTGTCGTTAGAAAAATCCTGCGTTCCGGTGTTTACCATCATGCAGCCCATGCCTTCGGGTGAGCCCACCGCCAATCGCCAGACTTGGAATACACTTCGCAAGTTTTCGATTGCAGGCGCTTGCGCAGTTAGTGTGCCAATCACTTTACTGGTCACGTTTTCGTCGTAAAATCTAAGCGCTTTTAAAAACAAGGTGCGTTTATCTGAGAATGTTCGATAAAGACTTTGTCTCGGTATACCCGTCGCTGTCAGAAGGTCATCAAGCGAGGTAGCTGCATAACCTTTCTGCCAAAACACCGCCATAGCGCGCGCAAGCACTTCAGTATCATCGAATTGTTTTGGTCGTCCTCTTGGCATGGTCTGAATGATAATACGATACTTAAGAACTTCATAGACTGCGTGTTTATATCTTACGTCTGGTAAATATCAGAAAGCGCAATGCACTCCGAATAAAAACCTGTGTGAACGCTCTACAACCAGCATGCGCGGATCCGAAATTAATTCCTATTCTGAACTCTGCGACGAGGTAATTCGAATCAAGCGTGAATCGGCGACGCCAGCGCTGCGATGAAAAGCATGCGCTTGATACTCTGGGTCCTCAATCAATGCCTTTAGTGCAGCCACATTGGGGTAGTAAATTATGAAAATATAGTCCCAATTTTCCTGCTCTGGTCCAATCAGTGTTAGCTGAGATACCGCTTCGAAAATCGACTTACCACCTAGGCGAGCGACAATAGGCCCTGCGTGCCGCCGATACTCTGTATAAGCTTGGTTTCCGGTCCAACCGCTGTTAGAAAACTTTGATCCGCCTTGATAGTTTGCTTTATCTTTTAAGCGAATCATATTCAGCATGTAAATTGGTTCATCCTGGGGCAGCGCCGACATCGCTTCAAGACTTTTCTTGGTAGGGTCTATGTAGTTGGGGTTTATCGATTTTGCTGCTGTCTCTATTGGATCATCTTCGGTGAGTTTAGCCGGCGCCAAGGCCATTCTTACCAGTCTGGAATCGGCTACCGCGGCACTTCGGTGAAATGCGTGCTTTTGATAATCAGCGTTACCAACTAGATCTAGGAACGAGCTTAGATTAGGGTATGACGCAATAAAAATAGAATCCCATCGTTCGTGTTCAGGCCCGATGAGGGTCAGTTGGGGTTCTCCAACAAAGGTTGCTGTAGAGCCTGTTCGCTCTGCAATCGGCGCGGAATGACGTATATACTCCATGTAAGCCTGAGCGCCTGTCCAGCCCTTTTCAGCGAATTTACTGCCTGCTTGGTATTTTGCCTTGGCATTGTATCGAATCATATTGAGCATATAAATAGGCTCGTTGACAGGCAAGGCCTGCATGGCCGCATACGCTCGTTTGTCTGAATTCACGTAGTTCACGGCTTGAGAATTATTGACATTTGCAACGGTTGATATGGTATTACTGTCGGTTTGATGATGCCCAGCATGAGAAGGCAATAAAACCATCAACAAGATTGATACTGAGGTTGCGATCAACGCTCCTTTGGTGCTTACTGTTTTCATGAAGACGATATCCTAGAATCGGAGTTATATGGTGATTTAGTCTTGGTACTAAAATTTTTACAGCACTAGTTATTGTTGATGAATTCAATCAACAACTGCGACAACTCTAGCGGAGTATCATCTTGAATAAAATGTCGCCCCCCCTCGACAAGAGTATGAGCTTGTCCTTGCGCTCCGGGAGTTTCCTGCCAAATTTTATCGCGCCCTGCCATCAGATTGTCATCGGTGCCGAAGGCGGTTAATAAGGGTTTGTCCCAATCGGCATAAAATTCGTCCATCACCTTTTGGTTTTGCCTCAATTGGCTTGCAACTAGGGTAGGAAATATTCTCACTCCCGCAATATATTTATTGCTCGGGTACGGTGCCGAATAGCCCGCAAGATCCTCGTCAGTTAGGGTGCGAGTAGTCCCCCCTTGAAATAGCCGCGCAAAGTTAAAGTTATCGGTGTGGCGTGCGTACGCTACCCATTGTGGAAAACTGAAGTTTTCAGTATCTAGCTCTTGAACCTCCCCTTCCTTCCAGACACTCAGGCGAAAAAGCGGATAGCCTAACCATCCTTGAATGCCAGATGCGGCAGGTAATGTAGTATTTGAGAGCATGATTCGTTTAAATTTTGATGGACGTTCTGCCACAACACGTAAACCAATCAAACCGCCCCAATCTTGACCAAAAAAAGTGACATTCTCTAGCGATAATTCGTCAACAAAATTGCTCATAACGTCAATATGCATTTGATAACTATGATCACTGGCTTTCAAAGGTTTATCTGATTTACCAAAACCGACGTTATCGGGAGCAATCACCCTAAAACCCGCCTCTGCTAGGACCGGAATCATATGCCTATAGAGATAACTCCAGGACGGTTGTCCATGCATCAGTAGAATGATCTGCCCGTCGCGCGGCCCTTCATCGACGTAATGAATTCGATACCCTAGACTATCAACGTAGTTGGCGGAAAAAGGATAATCAGGCAGGTTTTTAAATGCTTCGTCTGGCGTTCTTACAACCTCGCCAACCGACCATTTCTCACTTGCCTGCAATGAAACAACGGCGATGGTAGCCACAATGAATAATACCAGTACGCATACACTAATTATTTTTAACATTAGAAATCTCAATTATTTGATCGTTTGGTCAAATAATAATCGCGCGCGCGCATGCGGTCAAATATATTTTTGACTATTTAATCAATTAATATGAAACGCTGGTTAAATATGATGCTTAAAAGTGATCAGAAATTCGAAGAATCAAAGCGATGTTGATAGTTGGCGGCTAGATAGAGGTGGCTGCGACGGACATTTAAATTAAGCCGTGTTAAAAAAAGCACGCTCCTTGCCTATGTCACCGTTAAAATGCTGGGGAAACGTTTTGGTAGACCCTGGCGACAAATAGCTTCGACCTTAGATTCACAATGAAGATGTCCCAAATAAAAAAGGCCCTCCTTGTGGAGGGCCTTTTAGATACTGCGTTTAAGAAATTTGATTAGGCAGATTTCTTAAGATCTTTGCTCAAAGACTCTAGTTTGTCAGACAAGTCTTGCAAACGTGCAGGAATGTCTACAATTGAACTGAAGCCAACGATGCGGCCTTTGGCAGCTTCGATTTGCTCTTCAACCGTTACGCGGCCTTCGTTCAAACGACTTTGCGCTTCGTCTTGAACTTTTTCGCCACGTGCAACCAAATCAGACACTAGATCTTGGCCATCTTTGTTCAACTTGGTGTAACGAGTTTGAATTTCGTCGTTTGCTTTGTTTACCAATGCAAGGGCTTCTTCGTAGGTGCGGCCAGCTGCACCAAGGTTTGCGAACCATACTTGCTTAGCTACGTTTTGAGCCGCTGTAAAGTTCTTGTTTACTTTCGCAACGATTGACTCTGAAGTTACTTCTACTGCATCTTCAATTGCGTCTACCGCTTCGATTACTTCTTTCTTCGCTTTAGAAACCGCTTTTGCAGAAGTTTTCTTTGCAGTGGTTTTAGCAGGTGCTTTTTTGCTTACTGGTTTAGTTGTAGTTGCCATGATCGGCCTCCAAAAAGTGTAGTCAGTTAATGTCGATGGAGTGAATCATACGGATCGCGTTTAGAAACTGCCCCCTAATTAGAATTTCCATTCTAACCCCTTATACTTACTGGCTTTCACGATGATGGCCGTTGTTGCGATTTAATCGAGAACCTAATTTAAACCTCGCTTTTTAATATCTTGGGCGCCTAGTACAAAATGAGTGGCGGACCAAACACAGGCGATCGATATAACAAACAGCATCGAGTACTTCAATGACTCGACACCATACTCCGGGGTTAATAAATCGCTGACATAGCCAATAATAAAGGTTCCAAAACCGAGGCCTACGATATTCAGAATCAAGAAAAACAATGCCGAGGCAGTGGCTCTCATTCTCGGCTCTACCGCACCATGAAAAACTGACAACGCGGCGCCCAAATAACCAGTAGTAAATATAGATGGAAATAACTGTACAAATAGTGCGGTCGATTTGTCTTCTATCAATAGAGTTAAGGCAACCAGCGGGAAACATGTAAAGATCGCGATTGCTGGCATCCACATATACCAGCGTTTATCACCCTTGCCGAATTTGTCGCTTAGGGATCCGAACCCTAACGTTCCGATACCACCAA
>CAYQVT010000054.1:4571-17327 GCA_964420885.1 uncultured Gammaproteobacteria bacterium | reverse complement strand
TTCAAGCTTATTGACACTGTTAGAGATCGTCGAGAACAAAAAGAAGATCGAGAAATCGGCGCCAAGGCACGTATTGTTCGGCGGGAGGCCGTCACTGAGCTTAAAGAGAAGGTGAAAATCTCACCAACGATTATGCCTAAGCTTGATCCTGTCGAGACTAAGATAGAAGACAGTGGACGCATGGAACGAGAGAAACAAACGAATATGTTTGAGAGCATGCACAGCTCGAACAGTTCTTTACCAGCGTTGTCGTTACTAGATCCGCCAGATCGTCAAAAGGTTGGTTATTCAGATGATGAACTGAACGCTCTAAGCGTTCTATTGGTTAAAAAACTGGCTGATTTTAATGTGGCGATCGAGGTGATTAGCGTACATCAAGGGCCGGTCATCACGCGCTTTGAAATTGACCCTGCGCCAGGAATAAAAGCCGCCACCATCACTGGACTGGCGAAGGATTTAGCCCGTGCATTATCAATTGTCAGTGTAAGAGTAGTCGAAAATATCCCGGGTAAATCTTATATTGGTATTGAAATACCGAATGAATCGCGCGAGATCGTGCGATTGATAGAAGGCTTATCGTCAAATCAATTTGAAAACCTGAGTTCACCGCTCGCATTGGTTTTGGGGAAGGATATCAGCGGTAAAACCGTGATCGCCGATCTGGCAAAAATGCCGCACCTACTGATTGCAGGAACCACTGGGTCAGGTAAGTCGGTCTGCATTAACGCACTGATAGTTAGCCTAATTTATAAAGCCACGGCGCAGCAGGTTCGGATGATCATGGTCGACCCCAAGATGCTTGAGTTGTCTGTCTACGAAGGCATACCTCATCTATTGTGTCCGGTGGTGACCGATATGAGTGAAGCGGCGAATGCTCTGCGCTGGAGCATTGTTGAAATGGAACGCCGCTACAAGCTCATGTCCGAGTTAGGCGTGCGAAACCTAGCCGGCTACAACCGCAAGATAAAGGTTGCTAACGATGTGGGTAAGCCAATTCTTGACCCCTTTGTCAAAGAAGGCGAAGTAGCGGAGGCATTACAGGAATTACCTTGCTTGGTCGTTATCATAGATGAACTGGCTGACTTGATGATGACCGTGGGCAAGAAGGTGGAAGAATTGATCACTCGTTTAGCCCAGAAAGGTCGTGCCTCAGGCGTGCATTTAGTGTTAGCCACGCAACGACCTTCGGTGGACGTTATTACCGGTTTGTTGAAAGCTAATATTCCCACCCGAATTGCGTTTCAAGTGTCATCGAAGGTTGATTCTCGAACGATTATCGATCAAATGGGCGCCGAAATGCTATTAGGTCATGGCGACATGTTGTACTTGCCACCGGGAACAAGTTTGCCGGAACGAGTGCACGGCAGCTTTGTTTCCGATAAAGAGGTTCATGAGGTTGTCGAATCGCTAAAAGGTGATTCGGAACCTGAGTATGACGATTCTATTCTCAGTGCGCCAAAAGAAGTGAATAGTGCTTTGCCAAGCGCATTTCGTGATGATGCGGTTAATGACGATCCAGAAAACGATCCTCTGTACGATCAAGCCGTTGAATTTGTCACTCGAACTCGCAAAGCCTCAATATCGTCAGTGCAACGACAACTTCGAGTTGGTTACAATCGGGCCGCGCGCATGATTGAAACAATGGAAATGACTGGTGTGGTCACACCTGCCGAGGAAAACGGGCGACGAGAAGTACTTGCACCACCCCCGCCCGAAGACTGAAACTGTTGAATTTATTATTAAAATCAAATATTTATCATGATCATACGCAAACCCCTTTTATTAGGCTCTTTCATTCTTTTATTTGGTTTTATTGGCTTGAATACGGCTTCGGCGTCGGAAGCGATGCTCAAGCGTTTCTTTTCAGACGTTGCCACATTACAGGCCGATTTCAAACAGCTTATCGTCGATGAAAGTGGGGCAACTCTGGAGATTAAGAACGGCATATTTTCGTTGTCGCGCCCAGGAAAATTTCGTTGGAATTATGTGAATGACGATGAAGATTACCCTGTTGGTCAGCAGATAATATCCGATGGAGAACTCATTACGTTTTATGAGCCCGATTTAGAAACCGCGAATCAACGCAGTATGCAAAACGCTTTAGAACACGTGCCAACATTGGTGCTAATGCAATCGGGTGACAGCTTGGAACAGTACTTTTCGATCACTGACTTTGGATTAACTGATGGTTTAACCTGGGTTGCACTTAAACCAAAAGATGAAAACGCCGGATACCAAGGCTTAATGATTGGCTTTGCGAAACAAGAATTGAATTCAATTGTTCTTACCGATGCCTTGGGCAATGAAACTCGTTTGGCTTTGTCCAATGTCGCTAGCAACGTCGACTTGGATGAATCACTGTTCCAGTTTAAGCCATCTGATGGGGTTGATATCATCCGACCCTAATTCGATGTTCTACTTAGCCATAATTTTAGCCGGTGGAGTGGGTGCTTTATTGCGCTATCTGTTGGGTAGAGCTGCTATCAATTTGGCGTGGGCTGCGCTACCATTCGGCACGCTAATTGCTAATGTGCTTGGCTGCTTTCTGATTGGTTATTTGTCTTGGGCCTTAGTCCATCGATGGCAATTAAACAGTGAACTCCAAACCATTGTATTAACAGGTTTTTTAGGAGGCTTTACCACATTTTCGGCGTTCTCCCTAGAAACTGTTTCAATGATACAACAAGGAGCATCGCTAAAGGCGCTCGCTTACATTGGTATTAGTGTAACGCTTTGCGTTTTTATGTGTTTTGCGGGCTTACTCTTAGCTAAGCAAATGTAGTTATTTTGGCAAGTGCATTATGTCGATGCCTTGTTCATTAAAATACATGTAAACGATTCCCGTAGGGCACCAACGATTAACACTCTGTTCGTAATTTAACGTTTAACTTAACTATGATTGATCCACAATTACTTCGTAACGATATTACCGCAGTCGCCACTGCCTTGAAGATCAAGGGGCATGTATTAGATGTCAGTACTTATCAAACACTCGAAGCCAAGCGGAAGGCCTTGCAAATTGAATCCGAAGAGTTGCAAGCCAAGCGTAATGCGAGATCTAAGGAAATTGGCAAAACCAAGGCTCAGGGCGGAGATGTAGAGGCCTTGATGCGAGAGGTTAACTCGTTTGCTGATCGTATGAAAGAGTCGCAGAATGAACTTGAAGCTGTTAAGGAGGCTTTGTTAGGGATCACCGACATTATGCCAAACATGCCTCACAGCTCGGTTCCTGAGGGTAAAACAGAAGAGGGTAATTTAGAATTACTAAAATGGGGTACGCCTAAGACATATGATTTTGATGTCAAAGACCACGTCGATTTAGGAGAGGCGCTTGGCGCATTGGATTTTGAGACTGCTACAAAAATAGCTGGGCCAAGGTTTGTGGTAATGAAGGGTGTGTTAGCTCGACTGAATCGAGCTTTGATCCAATATATGTTGGATGTGCATACTGATCAACACGGGTATCAAGAGGTATACGTTCCGTATTTGGTTAATGAAGACAGCCTAAAGGGCACAGGACAGTTTTCTAAATTTGCAGATCATGATCTATTTGCAACGCAATCAGAAGATGGCTATTACTTAATTCCCACCGCCGAGGTGCCGGTAACCAATATGGTTCGTGATGAAATTTTGAAGGCCAATGAACTTCCTTTGAAATTAGTGGCACATACTCCATGCTTCCGCCGTGAAGCGGGCAGTTATGGCCGCGACACGCGTGGTATGATCCGTCAGCATCAATTTGAAAAAGTTGAACTGGTTCAGATCGTAAAACCGGAAGATTCATACGATGTGTTGGAAGAGTTGACAGGCCACGCTGAAGCGATTTTGCAAGGGCTCGATCTTCCTTATCGAAAAGTGGCTCTTTGCGGGGGCGACTTGGGCTTTTCGGCAGCTAAAACCTACGATTTAGAGGTGTGGCTACCGGGTCAAGATGCGTATCGTGAGATATCTTCATGTAGTAATTTTGAGGCTTTTCAATCGCGGCGACTAAAAGCGAGATATCGTAGCCAAGATAAGAAGACTGAATTAGTGCATACACTCAACGGTTCTGGTTTAGCGGTCGGGCGTACTTTGTTAGCGATTATGGAGAACTATCAGCAGGCCGATGGTTCTATCGTAGTTCCCGAGGCGCTTAGAACCTATTTGGGCGGCATTGAGAAGCTCAAAACCTAGGGTGAAATTGAAGTTTGGATTTGCTCTTAATTGAATTACTAATGATTTTGTCCATTTTCTTTAAGTAGTATAGAGCAAAGGAAGTGTAACTCTTTGTTAAATTGGACATATGTCTTTTGACGTTTTCGACGATATGCACTAACTTAATGGGCTATCGCTGTGATTTTGTTCAGGTTTTTGTTATTATTTTACGGGTTAAAAATAATTATCCTTAAAATCGAGCAGTCCGTTGTCTAGCAGCACAACGTAGCGATAGTGTTAAATTATAAAAATAGGTTTTTTGATAATGGTTGTAATATCAAAATTGGCGTTTGCCATATCCAGTGTTTTTAGAGGAGGCACTCTGAAAAAATTCGCGATATTGATATCGATTACCTTAGCGCTTGCCATAAATATATCGCATGCTCAAACCACTGAGTCTGTTCTCCTCGATGAACAAGGTTATAAAGTTAAAGGTGAAGGGGAAAGCGAATTTGACAATCAAAGCAATTCGTTCGTTAAGGATTGGCGAGATGCGGTCCCCGCTGATGAATACGAAGATACCGACTTTGGGGAGTTCATCTATAACGAGGCTAGTATACCGACAAGATTAGAAGTCTTACGCCTTTTGAGTAAAGATACTCCGTCGTTGATGGTTTTCATGACGGCAATCTCAATGGGCTTGGACATTGAAAATACCCTGCAAGCGTCGGTTAAGTATGAGCCCGAGAAAGGCCGTGATTTTGCAGCCTCAGCGGTAAATTTGCTTCCAATACTGACGGTTGCAGAGCGCTACTTGTATTCGGGGTATGAACTGGAAGACCTTGAACGTGAAAATGAAGAAGATCCGTATTCAGTCGAAGAAGTAATAGAAAAGTTTTTTGATCAACGCTTGGTTCTTCGTCCGTACCCAGATTGGCACGAAGGTCAGGCGCATTTTATGGCCTCTGCCGCCGAATTGAAACGTTTACAGGCGCCCCAGAAAGACGTTCGTTGGTACCGAGCTAAGACTACCGAAGACAATGACACTCGAAGACCTGTGTTCGTTTCTCTTTATGAAGCAAGTAGCTCAATTTTAATTGATAGCGAAGAACGTATCGAACAAGCCTTGATGGCTGATCCAAATGCAAGGCTTCCGGTGGTCTTTATTTTTAATAGACTAAATGAACGTGCCGTTGATGAACTTGAATATCCGCCGACGATCAAAGGCTTGCAGAGAGCATACACAGAGAAACAGCTGATGTTAACTCCAACCCCAGAATGGCAGTTGGGTGAATATCATATTTATAGCAGTATTGATGAATTTTATGAAATCTTTACCATTCCTGAAGAAGAAGATTTTGAACCTGAGCACTGGCAGCGATTGCTCGAGGAAGCAGAAGATTACGCCGTTACCAATACTGCATTCTTGTTAGTGGTTGTAGGTCATCCTGAAGACGATGAGGAGAAAGACGAGGCAGACACTGAAGAACAGAAAACAGAAACAACCAAGTTGGCGATAACGCATAATCAATTATATGCTGCGTGGGATGACCCTCGAACTGAGTCGGAGTACCCCTTCGCTACGTCAACAAATACTCCCCCCGTAACGCTTAAAAACATGGTCGGTCAAGGTTTGATTTTTAATCGACCAGATTTAATCGCCGCGTTGAAAGCATTAGGCGTGAAGAGGGCACCTGTGGTCTTTTATTATAACGACAGCAGTAGAGTTAAACCGTACACCAAAGGCCCTAGGGCGCTTATACAAGCAGCAATCGGTGTATCCTTTCCAAATGGCGTTTTTGGTCGTGGCGGAGGCATTATTTGTGCGTCTCCCCCTTGTACTGAAGAAGCGCAATAATAATCGCATATTGCCGCCGCTTTTGAACTTGGCGTCCCGCCCGTCCTAGGCTTGTTGGAGAGTTTCGAATAATAAAATGAATATAAAGAGAGTTAAGTTTAAGTTAATTCTTCCTGCGATTGGTTTAGCCTTGGCGGCTGGCACTGAGGTGTTAGCGCAAGTAGTGGATAAAGGTCTTCCACCTGCAGCGAACACGTTTCGTTCATTTCAAGATGCCTCTGTCGCAAGAGACAGTGAATTAAATCGACCGCTTGATTTATTACACGACTTTTACCCTGCAATTACCGTCACAATATCAGACCGTGATAATGCGCGTCGACGCCCGGATTTCGACGAAGAAGATGTGGTTATTACTGTACAACCAACGTTAGCCTATAGAACTAATATCGGTCGTCATCAATTTTACGCAGCGTATAACGGTACTTACAATTTCCACCATGATTTAACTCAGGAAGATGCCGAGTCCAATGTGTTGAGCGCGCAGTTAGGTTTGGATTTAACACGTCGCTGGGACCTTGATCTGTTTGCGAGTTATGGCGAAAGCTTTGAGGAGCGCGGTGTTTCAGGCAGTCGAGACTTTAATCAATTCGCTGGAAATGGCATTGATTCAGGCCCTGAAACCGTCGATAGCCTAGGCTACGGAGTCGACTTAACATTTGGTCGAAAAATTGGGGTTATCACAGCTGTGCTTGGATACGATTATCTAGAAACAGGTTTTAGTGATGGAGATCTGTTCAATGGTGCAAACTCTAGCGATAGGGATCGAGAAACCGAATCGGTACATTTTGATTTAAATTGGCAGTTTGCGTCTCAAACCTCGGTGTTTGGTCGTGTACAGTACTCTGAGACCAATTTTGATCTGAGTGCGCCGAATCTCGATAGCGATGAATATTCGTTTTTGATCGGACTACGCTTTAAACCATCAAATGCCTTGAGTGGCGTCGTCGGTGCAGGCCGTACTGTTCGAGACTTTGATGACACCACTCGTGATAGCTTTGATGGAAGCACTTATTACGTTAATCTTAGTTACTCGTTTAACCCGTTTTCGACTATCTCATTTAATGCCTCTCGCTTTGTCGAAGAGCCTGGCGATATTGATGCTAGCTTTTACGATAGTGAGCTTTTTGGTGTTTCTTGGAGCCATGCTTTAAATCGGAAATTTACTTTGGAGGCATTTGGTAAATTGGTTGATGATGATTACGATACGGGCCGAGAAGACGAGTTCGTAGATTGGGGCGTTGGTGTTGAATATAATTGGCGAAGTTGGTTAAGCGCTGGGCTCTTTTATGGTGAAACTGAGCGTGATTCAAATTTAGATAATATAGATTTTGAGGACAAATTTTTTAGCCTTCGATTTCGTTCGGATTTGAGGTCACTCTTAACCGGTGGACGAAATAGAAGGATTGAGCCCGGATCTTTCAACTATCCTGTAAGAACTCAACCTACTCAATAAATTCCTAATCGCTACGTTAGAAAAGCGAAGACTCTCGGAATTATGCGATAATATTGTTTTATGACGCCATAAATAGCGTGTTTCTCGTTGTTATGGCTGGCTAATAATTGTGACGGCTTATAATTGAGAAGTACTAGACTATGTTCATAACGAGGTTCATAACGAGATATAAATCGTTTAGTCGATCGACGCCAGCGATCTTAAGGTTGATTGCGGCTGAATCGTTGTGCACATTGAAAGCTCAGCTTTCCCAGTTAGTTGTTTTGGTAGTCGCATTTTGTATGGCTCAGCTCGCATTCTCTCAAGCGATTGATGTCTCCAGCGAAAAGGACGTTTCTGCACTGCTCGCCGAGATAGAATCTCAAAACAAAACGCGCCCCATTTATGACGTTAATAGTCGCCGTAAAATCGCCGATATAGAATTTTCTGCCGGGTACAAATTAGTTAAAACGATGGGAGGTTGGAGCGTTATCGAATTCAATAAACCTACCGTGCCTGGCTGGGTTAGTCGTGATTTTGTAAGCGTTCGAGGAGGTCGAGTTAGTGTTAACGCGAGTCGTTTGAATATGAGACTAGAGCCGTCCTTAACTTCTAATGTTATGTTGCAGCTCGAACGTGGGTTCAGTACCAGTCTGTTAGAGCGAAAAAATGGTTTTGTCCGTGTTCTGGCGCCTAGTAATTTCCAAGTCGCCATTGCTACAGCCAACAAAAAGGGTGATAAACAAACTAATTTAGCGGTAAATAATAGTGTTGTTGTCGATAAGCCTTTGAATAAAAACAAAAATACACGTGCACCTCGTGTCGAAGAAAAGCTGAAAGAAAGTGATGCTGGAACTATCAGCAATGTTATTGATCAAGTTCCTGCCAGTACCGAACGTTTGCACGTCATTGCACCAGGAGACGCGATTTCGCTTCAAGTATTTGGAGAACAGGATCTTAGCATCGGGAACGTAAGGGTTCCGCAAAGCGGCTTGGTGTCTCTTCCGCTGATCGGCTCAATACAAGCTGCTGGTCGCACGATACCTCAGATCGAGGCCACCGTCGCTGAGTTATTAGGTCAAGGTTATGTTAACAACCCAAGGCTTTCGGTCACAATTTTTAGTTATCGGCCTATTTTCCTTCGTGGCGCTGTGGCACAGACCGGTTCCTTCCCATTTAACGAAGGTTTAACTGTCGGTAAAGCTATCGCTCTAGCCGGTGGCAGTAAGAAATCGGCAAAGAGTGATGGCGTGAGTATTCTTCGAGAGGGTACTGTTATTAATGAAGGGCTATCAGTAGATAGTCTAGTTAAGGTTAATTCTGGCGATGTTATTAGCATTGAAGAAGAGATAGGCGTACAAGAAAACGAAGGTAGTTATATTTACTTGCATGGAGAAGTCGCTTCTCCTGGAGAGTACGAATTTAGAAGAGATCTAACGGTGGAAAAAGCAATTGTATTGGCCGGAGGGTTTACTCTCAGAGGGTCGCGTAGAAAAATTTCCGTGACCCGATACGCTGATGCTGATAAAGGTGGCGAGCCAGAGAAACTCAAAAAGGTGAGACTTTTTACACCAATTAAGCCTGGCGACATAATTAATGTAGGAGCGACTTGGTTTTGAATGATCTAGGACATGGCCGTGGAAATAAAGATGATGACCTAAGGCGTGAGGCCGAGGGTAAGGTCCAAGAGTGGTTTAAAACCTCTAACACTGCGACATCTCAAATTTCGACCCCTCTAGGTGATTCTCTTTCGGTGACTTTGGGAAGACTGGTACAGACCGCCAAAGAAAATCGATGGACTATTATATTAATGATGGTACTTGGGTGCGTCTCTGGGGTATTTAAGGCGGTTTCGGAAACCCCAGTGTATCGAGCTTCTTTAACAATGGCCGTTGAGCCAAGTAGCAGCCGAAGCTCGGGACAGTCTCTCTTCGATCCCTATGCCTTTCGGTTTTATGAGACCCAGTATGAGCTTCTTAAAAGCCGTTCTGTTGCTGAGCGAGTAGTTGATGAACTTGACTTAGTGCAACGAGAAGAAGTTCATAAGCTTCTCATACCACCGAGTACGCTCAGGTCTTTGGCTATTGAGGTCGAAAGGTATACAGGACTTTCATTGATTAATGATGCCGAGCCTGCATCAGAGAAAACCGAGCTAACCCCAGAAGAAGTGTCACGAAAAAGAGCCTGGCTGACGCGGATTATTCAAGGCGGCGTCAATGTTAGTGGAGGGAGTAAAACCAATTTAGTTGAAGTGAGGTTTAATTCGATCAATCCTGAGTTCGCTGCCGAAATTGCTAATGGTTTGGTCGCAGCTTATATTGAAGAAGGGCTTGACTATCAGTTAAATAGATCTCAACAAACAACACGTTGGTATTCTCAACGCATTGATGATTTAAGCGTTTCTCTGGACGAGGCTCAATCTAAGTTACAACGCTTCCAAGCCGAAGAAAATTTGTTGGATACTTCTCGAAATGAAGAAATCACCACAGCCGAGCTGCAACGTCTCAGTTCTGAGCACACGGCAGCGAAGGTCGATTTAGATGAATTGGGGAAGCGCTACGGCACTCGTCACCCAAAGCTTAAAGAGGCGAGGGCTGAAGTAGTTGCTACCAAGGTCCGACTGGACTTGGCGTCGAGAAAACTATCATCTAATCGCGAAAAATTAGTCAAATTAGAACTGTTAGAGCGAGACGTACAGCGAAACACAGAATACTACGAAGCATTCTTATCGAAATTTAAGGAAGCCGATCTGTCATCTTCGGGTACTCAGGTTGCCAGTGCTCGTGTAGTTGATAAAGCCCTACCCCCTGGTGGAGCGATTTATCCTCAAAAACAAAGAATTGTCCTGACTTGGGCCATTGGAGGTTTGTTTTTGGGTCTAGGTGTGGCATTTTTCCGGGAGCAACTTGATAGCACGTTTAAAAGCGGTCGCATGATTGAAGAGAAGCTGGGTTTACCGCTCTTTGGTATTGTTCAGTCTATGAGTAATGAAGCTCTAGATGTAGAGCGTCAATACTTTAAAAATACCAGCTCGGTCTTTTCAGAGGCGATTAATCATATTCGCACAGGTATTATGTATTCCGATGTTGATAATCCACCTCAGGTTCTGGTTGTTACTTCTTCTGTACAAAGTGAGGGTAAAACCACACTGGCATCAAATTTGGCACTCTCATACGCGCAACTGGGCAAAACCTTATTAATTGATGCCGACCTACGACGGCCAAGAATTAAACATATTGTTGATACTGATGCTACTGCCGGTTTGGTTGAATACGTCGCGGGTGTGGCGACTTATGATCAGTGTGTGATGCGTGATCGTGATGAGAAAGACTTATTTATTCTAAATGCCGGAGCTAAACCACCAAACCCGTTAGAACTGCTTGCGAGTGATAAATTTAGCCAGGTGTTGAACCAACTTAGATCGAAGTTCACGTATATTATTATTGATACCGCGCCTGTATTACCCGCAAGTGACGCCGTAGTGTTGGGGCGTCTCAGCGATTCTCTATTGCTAGCGGTACAGTCCGAGAGAACAACGCATCAAATGGCCAGAGATGCAATTAAACGATTGAATGCGAGCAGAGTTAGTGTCGCCGGTCTAATTCTCACTCAAGCGAATATTAAAAAAGGTAATCCCTATCAGTATGGTGGCTATTATGGCTACGGTGCGTATGCCTATGTAGAAGACAAGGACAAAGATAAGAAAAAAGCAAAGTCTTAGCGCCGGAGTTGAATCGGCGCTAATTATTTGGTGTTGTCTTTGGCGATTGGCTATTTGGAGGGGAGAATGGGTTGGAGGATATTTTTGGCGAGAAGAAAAAGAACTATTACAGGGTATGCATTGACGGCCTTATTTTTCTGGTTGGCGTGGAATGCATATATTGCCGCGCAGTATATTGATACTGATGGAGAAATTCTTGGTGAGAGCATTTATCTGAGTTCAGGTGAACTCAGGGATTCGGAATTGGCCAATTCTATTGATCGCGACGTTAAGCGAATGGAGTATTTGTTCTGGAGTCAGGAGCTGAGAAACTTGAACCGTGGACTTAGTACTCACCTTAGACAGAGAATTAATCACAACCCATTTAATGGGCAGCTCTGGGTACAATTAAGCTATCTTCAAAAAGACAATGGCGTCAGTTTGGCCGATCGAGCATGGACCATAGCGCGAGCGGCGAGAGTTTCAAACTGGAATTTTGATCAGCGAAGCGAAATTAGCCATCATTGTATTGTCGATTATTCTGAGTTTCTAGCGTTAAACCCTGATCTATGTTCAACCATGCTCAACAATCTACCTCCGAACTGGCCAGAGCACGCTATTGCCGGAAAATCTAACGTCAAAATAGCCGACCTTAGAGCAGTACTTGAGTTGGAAAGGGTTCGGCGAAAACAAGGAACTTCTCCTTGAACCTTTTACTAAGCTGGAGGAAAAAAGGGATTTCCGTATTGGATGGAATTATTTGGTACGCTTATCTTCTGTTATTAATCGCTATTTCATTTGTTAATGATTATTACAGCAATGAAAAATGGTTATATATATCTGTATGTGTGTTTTCCTTGTGCGGTCTAGCCATTCTTGCAGCCATACATGGCGGGCGTTGCAATTGGTTTGCTTTAGTTAGAGCAAAATCGGCGATATTAATTTTAGCCCTAATTTTGTTATTGCTGGTTCTGCAAGTAAGCATATCGGTCGGCGGACATACTGAACAATTATTATTTTCTAATTCGTTGATCACGGGTGTAGCACCAGATTGGTTTCAACCTCGCTCATTATGGAGTGTTGTTCCGGATAAGACTCGGTGGTTGTTATACAGTGAGATTCTAATCTTCTCACTGTTTATTCTTTCAATTTCCTTGGTTGCATCTCGCCGCCGATTAAAAGAATTGTTAACAATATTGTTCCTAGTAGGGCTGTCACATTCATTGATAGGGATAGTGGCTAAATATAGTGGAATTGCGTTAGTTGATTTAAAGCAACTTGACGGCCATTTTAGCGCGGCAAGGGGTTGGTTCATTAATAGAAATCACTTCGCTGCATTTATCGGCATGTGCATGGCGGGCGGTTTGGCGTTTCAACTGAAAATTCTATTATCCCAAAGAAGGGCAAAGTTTGCGTCTGTGTTAACGTACCAATTCTTCAGCTACCGGATAATTTTTCCGATCGGTCTGATTGTCGCTATGATTGCTTTAGTATTATCTCAATCGCGAGCGGGTTTCTTGGCGTTTATTTTACCTGTGTTATTGCTTGGTGCTCTGTGGGCTCGAGTTAAGGTTGGGGATAACCGTCGGTCAAACTGGTTAAACCGAGCTCTACCCATTTTCGTAGCGGCGG
>CAYQVT010000054.1:0-4561 GCA_964420885.1 uncultured Gammaproteobacteria bacterium | reverse complement strand
CGGTTGTATTACTCGTATTAGTATATTTTGGCTCTGAGCTACTAAGCCGCTTCACTTCGGATTCTTTACTTGGTGAACGGATAACTCAGTGGTCCTTAACGTGGACTGCAATCAAGCAATCTTGGCTGTTAGGGTATGGTGGTAATAGCTACGCAGACGTGTTTCAAGTTTTTCGTGGCTACCAGGACTTTCGACAGGTTTTGTATAATCAAGCACATAATGATTATTTGCATATATGGTTAGAACAAGGTTTGCTCGGTTTGGTCCTATGGCTAAGCTTAATAGTGGTAATCCTACGCTCAGCTTATAGGAGTATGAACAATACAGTAAGTACTCTGACACAAGCGACAATGGTGTCTGTATTGTTGGTCATGTTCGCGGCCCTAGCTCAATCAATAGTTGATTTTAATCTTCAAATTCTCAACATCCGATACTACTTCTTTGTAATAATGTCGTTAGCATTTTCTGTACCTGCTATTTCTCGTTATCGAAGAGACAGCGCCTCAGAATCTTCCTTTCTTGAATGAGTTGGATAAACTAAATTAGAGTTCCAACTAAATTGATGTCTTCTAAAAAATATGACTAAAAAAATACTGGTAACTGGTGGTGCGGGTTTCCTAGGCTCACATCTCTGTGATGTCCTATTGAAAAATGGTGACGAGGTTTTGTGCGTCGACAACTATTACACAGGTAACAAAGCCAATATTTTGCATTTAATGGATAATCCACGTTTTGAGTTAATGCGTCATGACGTGACGTTTCCACTCTATGTAGAAGTGGATCAAATCTATAATCTAGCATGCCCAGCTTCACCCATTCATTATCAACATGACCCCGTTCAAACCACAAAAACCAGCGTGCATGGCGCAATAAATATGCTAGGTTTGGCCAAACGTGTGAACGCCAAAATTCTTCAGGCTTCAACCAGTGAAGTCTATGGAGACCCTAGTGTTCATCCTCAGACGGAAGACTATTGGGGTAACGTTAATCCGATTGGAATTAGGTCTTGCTACGACGAGGGTAAACGGTGTGCCGAAACCCTATTTTTTGACTATCATCGACAGCATAAATTGCGAATTAAGGTGATGAGAATTTTCAATACTTACGGCCCTAGAATGCACCCAGATGACGGCCGTGTGGTTTCGAATTTTATCGTTCAAGCATTAAAAGGCCAAAACATTACGATTTATGGCGATGGTAGCCAAACAAGGTCTTTTTGTTATGTCGACGACTTGGTAAGAGGGATGATGTTATTGATGAATTCCGACGATGCGGTGACGGGACCAATTAATATTGGTAACCCTAATGAGTTTACAATTGTTGAGCTGGCTAAACACGTTATTCGTTTAACAAATTCAAGTAGCGAATTAAGCTTTAAACCTTTACCAAGCGATGATCCGCAGCAACGGCGCCCGGACATAAGTGTTGCGAGTAGTGTCTTGGGGTGGTCGCCGTCGGTCGAATTAGAGCAAGGTCTTAAAGAAACCATTCACTATTTTCAAACAATTGTCTAACGTCTGTATATTGGCTAGTAACATGTCCCCATATAGCCTTGCAGCAGACCAAGGCCGCTATGAGTAAAAGCTGATATAGAGAAACACGAATTATCAGGAGCTGCACTGAGCATTATAATGACCAATAATAATCGCAGTAATAAGATAAAGTTACCATTGTCTTTACAACTACTTAGAATGTTCGAGTTTCCTCGAAAATTAGGTATTTGTGAGCGACTCTATGCGCGTACACTTTCAGGCTATGGCGTGTGCTATGTTGAATGCGCCAATGGTCTTGAATGGAAACTGGATCTTAGCGACGTTGGTCATCGATGGATGCTTTACGGTTACTATGAGGGGGGTATCGGAATTAAGTATGCAGCTAGTAAACTTAAAGACGGAGGCGTCTACGTCGATTCGGGTGCCAACATAGGGCAGTGGCTTATGTATTTATCGGATAACCCGAAAGTTCAAACTTATGCTTTCGAACCTGTTCCGGAAGAACGAACGTGGTTAGCTAACTGTCTGCAAAATTATTCAAATTGGAAGGTCGAAGTAATTTCTCTAGCCTTAGGGCGTGTACGAGACACCTTGGAAATACAATGTTTCGGTTCTAGATCAACGTTTCATATGGACTGGTATCAGGGTAAGAACCATAAGATCATAAAGGTCAATGTTGATAGGCTCGATTCAGTATTGGTGTCAAAAGGTGTAGAGGAAATAAGCTTTTGGAAGTTAGACGTCGAAGGATTTGAATATGAGGCTCTTTTAGGTGCCGAAGGTTATTTGAAAGACCAAAAGATCGGCTCTATACATTTCGAATGCCATCCATTGAATTTTGAGAAAATCAAGGAATATTTAGCTAAGTTCGGGTACTCTATTTTTCGAATTTCGAAACACGGTTTATCGGACATTGGCCCTAACTGTCCCTCTAAAACCAAAAACTTCGTGGCTGAGCCACGTTAACGATACGCTGTTTAATGAACCCAAACACTCGATTAGGTGTACTGGTTGAAGGCACAATTGGTGACTCGTTGATACTTGTTCCAACATTAAAGGCGATCGAACAACATTTTGATAATAGTCTAATCGAACTTATTTCTTTTACCGATAATAGTTCTATCTCAGCTGAATCAGTCTTGAGGGCCACTTTTCCTGATTTCAAGTTTTCGGTTATCGATAATTCCTCAGGTAGAAATATCTTTCTACGCTTAAGTGCTTGGCTGAGCTTAGTACGATTGATTCAGCGGAATAATATTAAGCTACTAGTCTATGCCTTTAGGCCAGAAGGCGTAAGAGCATCAACTCGCGCTAAATGGCACCGACGACTTATTAATCTGTTAACTTCGTCACGCACCTATGGATTCGATGTTGATAAGTGGCCGGTTCCTGATGGTGATAAACAGAAAGATGAAAACCTGATATCAAAGTTATTGTTTGAGCGTGTGATTGCTAGCCTAGGCTTAGAGCGAAAATTTAACGCAGCAGACCATAAGATAGAGATTGGTCATGCTGATGAAGCCTTTGCAAAAGCTTGGCTTGAGCAACATTTCTCAAGTAGCACAGATCGCTACTACGTTGTTTGCGTATCGGGCAAGACAAAAGCACAATGTTGGCCGATTCAACGTTATAAAGAGGTTATGCTGGCTTTGTATCGTTCGCATGGGTT
The DNA here is from genome assembly GCA_964420885.1 of uncultured Gammaproteobacteria bacterium. GTDB lineage: Bacteria > Pseudomonadota > Gammaproteobacteria > Arenicellales > Arenicellaceae > Arenicella. The sequence continues at coordinate 1,399 of CAYQVT010000054.1, read as the reverse complement.
GACGCCCATATTGCTTGGTTCTCCCAAAGAGGTTAATTCACACGATAGATTGATTTCGGCCATGGGCGTTGGTTATAGTTTGGCGGGCTCTAATATCGGCCAATCTGCTGCTGTTATGCGGGGTGCTCAATTTTATCTTGGAAACGATACTGGCCCTATGCATTTAGCAGCAGCGTTAGATTTAAGGTGCATCGTACTTCAATCTGCTAGAAACTTAATCGGGACGTGGGATCCGCTAGGAGATGGCCACCAAATTTTTCGTAACAGACCCAGCTGTGCTGGCTGTGGCTTAAACGAGTGCAATCTTGAGGAACAGCTGTGTCTAACGAATATACCGGTCGATCAGGTGATCGTCTGTTGTCAGCGCTTGCTTTCTCCGGAAGATCTCTTACAGGAATCAAAAATATGAGTTTTAAGACACGTCTGAAAGGTTTTGCTGAAATACTCTCGTTCGATAACTATTTTGGGTTGATAGGACATCATCTTTTTCAACCGGACGATCGGCTTTGCGTGTACCGTTTTTCAGAATTTCAAGTCGTCATGCTAAAGTCCGGTGGTGACCTTAATGGTATGCGCGCCTGTCTGGCAACAGATCAGTACAAGCAATTTTTCCATCGGATGGAACTCGATAAACCATTAAGAATTTTGGATCTAGGGGCGCATACCGGAGGTTTTATTTTTGCCTTTTTAAAGCATGGCTTTGCTATCGAAAAGTCCTTAAGTGTTGAGCAAAACCATCAAACTTATTCGAGATTGTCGTTCAATATGGCGCTGAATAATTTGCAGTATCGATGTAAAGTATTGCATGCAGCAGCTTGGTCTAAGTCGATCGAGCTTCTGTCATCGGAAGGGGTAGGCCGCACTAGCGGGCGTGTTGATACCGCATCAAATTCCAGTAATGATCGAGCAAGGATAGTTCAAGCTTATAGTCTGAATGATCTGATTCAGATGTTGGATGAGCGCGAACAAATTGATATATGCAAGGTAGATGTGGAAGGTGCCGAGTGGGAAATCTTCTCACACTCTAGTAGTACCACCTTGTTATTTCAACGATGTCGATATTTGATTATTGAGGTACATCCTTCATCTGACCACGACATGGATTTGCCAAGTTTTATTGAAGACAATGGTTTTGAATTATTGGCTAAATGCCGCTATGGGGATGAAACCTTTCTGTTTAGGAATCGTAAGGCAAGTAAAGACGATTCAATCACTCACGGTTTAGAGTAATTGTTTAGCTTTGAAGAATCATCCGGCTACGCGAGTGGTTCTATCTGGTTTTTCGTAGTTGCATATTTTTGCGTAGCGTGGACACCTAATTTTACGTAGCGTGGACAGTAATTTTTACCAAGCGTGGACACCTATTATTGTCGAAGCGTGGACACTTTTTGGATTTGGT
>CAYQVT010000053.1:14743-18080 GCA_964420885.1 uncultured Gammaproteobacteria bacterium | reverse complement strand
GTGCCTCCAGAGAGTGCGCCTCCGGCTTCGCTTTGGAATTTATGAATCGACTGGGTTGAGTTCCAGCCTGGGGCCCATACAAACGGTATCAGCGAGCCCGGCTGTTTGCCATTGACGCCTTCCATTGAGTATGAAAATGGAGTGTCGTCATCGACAGGTTGTTTTGGTTCGTGTACCGATACGTCGGCGAGCATGGCGGTACGACCACTGTAACGGTGTGTTTGGCGAGGTATCTTCATACCTCGTTCACGGAACTCGCTCGCGGGGCTAGCTTCTTCAATGCCTGCTAGAAGTACGTTATCTGCGGCACAGGCTGCGGTGACATCGTCAAAGCCAGAAAAGGTGTCGAAGCCATCTAAATTCAGAGCTTGCCCTAATTGACGTAGCCAACGCCAAGACGCTTGGCATTGTTCTGATGGTTGGAAGGCGGGGTAGAAACGTTGCGCACGCGCCTCGCTGCTAACCAGGGTTCCTTGAGCTTCAGCGAACGAGGCCGCTGGCAGAGCTAACGATGACCGCGAGAGAGTAGGGGTGGCGACGCAGTCGAGCACCACCAAATTTTTGACCTTGTTAAACAAGGTTTCAATCTGAGAACTTGGGGCGCGTCGAAATAAATCGTTTTCGACCACAATTAAGGTGTCGATTTTGCCGACGTTTGCCTGTTCACAAAGATTGTTTAACGAGGCTTGGGCATCGTCGTACATCAAAGATGCACCCAAACTGTTTGCTTCGTTGAGGCAGAAGGTCAGCATGCTGCTCGAGTTATTGAGGGCCCGATTAATGCATTCTGCTGCTCGAATAACGGATGCGCTTTGACAGCCTGTGCCAGTAACAATCAGTGGTTTCTCAGCTGATTTAAGATCGTTCGCAATTCGCTCTACTTGTTTTTGTGTTGCTTCGTCAATGCCATCGACCTTTGGGTATGATGAATCGATCTCAGCCGCAATTGCAAAACCGAATCTGGCAATATCTGACGGGCTCAAATTGATGGTTTTCTTGGCGATGTCATCGAGCCGAGAGCCTGCCATAGCAACGATATACAGTGGGCTGAGTCGATCTTGTGCCAGCACTCTGACGGCTTCGTCTTGCCAATGTGCGATGCGCATCTCACGGGCCATTTTCTTAGCTAAATTACGTACCGACTGTCGTAAAGCTAATGCGAGTCGCGGGGCGGTATTTGTAACATCTTCGCCGAGCACCAGTACCGCGTCGGACGACTCTACCTCGCGCATCGACGGTGTGTTGACGGAGCTGAGTTGCATAATAGAAGCAATCTCTTTCAATAAGGATGCTTCATGGTCGCCGAGACCGCTGCAAAAGTTATCGCTGCCGACTATTTTTCGTAACAGATAGTTAGTCTCGAGCGATGCACGGGGAGAGCCTATTGCAGCCAGCCCCTTTTCAGACTTGCACCAATTGGCCAATGTATCAATGGCCGTTTCGGCTTCAATCGCGTTGTAGCGACCATCATCATCCTGCAGGCCCGCGAACTTCGCGCGTTTCTCGCTGTTTACATAGTCGCCACCATATCGACCACGATCACACAAAAAATAGCCATTAACCTCATTGTTAAATCGATTATGAATGCGCTTTAGTTTCCCGTAACGCTCACCCGGCAAGATGTTGCAGCCGAGTGCACAAGCGTGACAGACCGATGGCGCTGACTGCATATCCCATTTGCGAGTGTAATCGTTAACCAATGGTTTATCAGTGAATACCCCGGTCGGGCATACTTCTACCAAGTTTCCAGCGAATTCACTTTCTAGAACGCCGTCTTCCTGACGTCCGAAATAAACGTGATCGTGCGCGCCTTGGGCTGATAAATCGGTGCCGCCAGCGTAATCATTATAGAATCGAGTGCAGCGGTAGCAACTAATGCAACGATTCATTTCATGATTAATAAGTGGTCCAAGGTATTGATTATTATGTGTATTTTTCTTTCCTCGATAACGGCGGTTACGGTGACCGACCATCACTGTCATGTCTTGTAGATGGCATTCACCGCCTTCAGCGCATACCGGGCAATCGTGCGGGTGATTCAACATCAGAGATTCAACGATGTTTTTCCGAAACTCACTTGCCTTGCGACCGTCCATCGAAAACCGTGCACCATCGGCAACCGGTGTCATGCAACCCATGACAATGCGACCATGCTCGTCGTCGGCATCACGAAACTGTACCAAGGCACATTGTCGACACGCGCCCACCGACCCCATTTCAGGGTGCCAGCAGAAATAGGGCAGATCGATTCCAGCACTCAGGCACGCTTGCAATATATTATCGCCTTCGGGAACCTCGTAAGCCTTATCGTCAATATAGATCGTTGGCATTTTAATTACCTCCCGTGCTGGCCGATGTTGGCGGGTTGTTACTGCGATCAGAGCGAGAATTTCCGTTTGCAAGCGCCTTGAAATCATCTTCAAAGTACTTCATCGCACTGGCCAGCGGCTCCATTGCTCCTGGCGCTAACGCACAATGTGTATTACCAATCGCGCCAATGAACGCAACTTGATTCTTTAAGGTGTTTAAGTCCGCAGGGATGCCTCTGCCGGCAATTAAGTCCTCTAGTACTTGTGCTGTCCAGGGTAAGCCGTCGCGACATGGAGTGCAAAAACCGCAAGATTCTTGAGCGAAAAACTCCACCAGGTTTTTTGTCATGCCGACAGCACAGGTTTTATCGTCTAGAATTATCATGGTTCCCGTACCTAGACGGCTGCCAGCCTTGCCAATGACGTCATAGTCCATGGGTAAATTCAGATGTTCTTCAACTAAAAAATCGGTGGATGCGCCACCGGGTAGAAACCCCCTTAGCTTATAGCCGTCTTCCATACCACCCGCATGTTCCTCTATCAATTCTCGAACTGGCGTGCCCATCGGCAATTCCCAACAACCAGGGTTTTTCACGCGTCCACTTACGCCAAACAACTTTGTGCCGTGGTCTTCGCCGATACCAAGCGTCTTATACCAGTCGGCTCCGTTGCGGATGATGTGGGTAATATTGCACAAAGTTTCCACATTATTAACGATGGTTGGTCGGCCCCACAGCCCACTTATCTGCGGAAAGGGTGGTTTCGCTCGTGGGTTCGCTCTTTTACCTTCGAGCGAGGAGATTAGTGCGGTTTCTTCGCCACAAATATAGCGGCCAGCGCTGCTATGAACATACATGTCCAGATTAAAACCACTGCCAAGAATGTCCTTACCCAGATACCCTTTTTTGTAACAATCATCAATCGCTTCTTGCAAAAGTTTTGTCGCGAGATGATATTCGTGCCGTATAAAAATATACGCCACATCGGCTTGAATTGTCCACGCTGATAGAATCATACCTTTGATCAGC
>CAYQVT010000053.1:0-14733 GCA_964420885.1 uncultured Gammaproteobacteria bacterium | reverse complement strand
GATGTGGATCACATTCCATTAGGAGTCGGTCTTTAAAGGTACCAGGCTCCATTTCGTCGGCATTGCAGATTAGATACTTGTGGCCCTCTGAAACGTTCTCCATCGGCACAAAGCTCCACTTCATTCCCGTTGGAAAACCCGCTCCACCACGACCGCGCAGACCTGAGTCCTGAACTACCTTTAGACAATCAGCAGGCGACATCTCATTCAGAGCTTTACGCACTGCCTGGTAGCCCATATTTGCTTCGTAGGCTTCTAAGTTAACCGGGTCTCGCGTGGCGTTAATGTTTTGAGTGAGTGGCAAGTTGGACGTCATTCCGTATTGCCTCCGTTGTTTGAAAGCGTTTTACTCTTGATGATTTGATCAATCTTGTCTTCGTCTAAGTTCAAATGCGTTTCATCACCAACCATCATAACCGGTGCTCGGTCACAGGCGCCTAGACAAGGTGCGGGCAGGAATGTGAATTGATTGTCAGTTGTTGTGCCACCTAGGCCAACATCTAATTGCTTGCTGATGTGCTCTTCGAGTCGGTGATAACCTTTAATCCAACACGTGACACTATCGCATAGGGAAATGACGGTCTCACCTACCGGTTTTCGGTAGATTAGGCTGTAAAAAGTGGCGATGCCGTCCAATTCGGCATTCGACATATCTAAATAATCGGCTAAGCCCGCCAAGCTCTCGTCAGATACCCAGCCATGATGCTTTTGTACGATTTTTAGAGCGTCAATCGCCACCGCAGAGCGATAGGGAGCATGGGAGATTTCGTGATCAATCTCGGCCAATTCTGGCTCCGTTAGTATCGGATTTACCGTTCTATTGGACTCATGTTCGCTTCTATTTTCTGTGCTTTGATTCATTAAGCTTGCCTACCTATCCACGTCGGCCATAACAAAATCGATGCTGGCGATGATGGCGATTAAATCTGGGATCATTAAACCTCGGCTGATCAGGGGTATTTGTTGTAAATGGGCGAAAGACGGTGTTCTAATGCGGGTTCGATATGAGGTGGTACCCCCATCGCTGACCAAATGATAACTGTTAAGGCCCTTAGTGGCCTCAACTGGAACGCAGGCCTCGCTGGCCGGAATCGCCGGGCCCCAGCTGCTGTGCAGAAAATGATGAATCAGTGTTTCGATGTCATGCATGGTGTTTTCTTTTGGCGGCGGCGAGGTGAGTCGGTGGTCAGACTTGTAGGCACCTTCGGGCATATTGTCCAAACACTGCCTGATGATCCTAAGACTTTGACGAATTTCTTCAATGCGGACTACCGCTCGGTCGTAGCAATCACCATTGTGGGCTACCGGCACGTCAAATTCGAATTGATCGTAGCCAGCGTATGGGCGTTGCTTGCGAAGGTCCCAGTCGACCCCGGTCGCGCGCAAATTCGGGCCAGTAACCCCCCATTCAATGGCTTCTTCAGCTGAGTACTGGCCAATACCGATAGTTCGTTTTTTAAGAATGCTATTTTGCATCGCCATTTTGTCGTAGTGATCAAGGCGAGCTGGCATGGAATCAATAAAATCTCGAACGAGTTTATCCCAACCGTTAGGTAAATCAGCGGCAACACCGCCAATTCTAAACCAAGCTGGATGCATACGTCCGCCGGTGATTGCTTCGATAATGCCAAATAGACGCTCGCGATCAGCAAACATGTAGAACACCGGAGACATTTGCCCGATATCTTGAACGAAGGTGCCATAGAACACTAAGTGACTCGATATTCTAAATAACTCAGCAAGCATGATGCGGATTACTTTGGCGCGTTCGGGCACCTCAATGCCGGCCAGTTTTTCTACTGATAAACAATAGGGAAGGTTGTTCATCACACCGCCAAGATAATCAATGCGATCGGTGTAGGGCATGTAAGACGGCCATGATTGGCGTTCGCCCATTTTTTCAGCGCCTCGGTGATGATAACCAATATCGGGTACCGCATCGACAACTACTTCGCCGTCTAATTGCAATGCAATGCGAAACACTCCATGCACACTTGGATGATTTGGGCCCAAATTCAAGAACATATACTCGGTTCCATCTTTGCTAGTTTGCATGCCCCATTCTTCGGGGCGAAACCGCAAGGCCTCTTGTTCTTCCGCTTGTTTGGTCTCGTTGAGGCTGAACGGCTCCATTTCAGTCGCACGAGCAGGGTGATCTTTTCGCAGCGCGTGACCTTCCCATGTAGGCGGTAACAAAATTCGGTAAAGATTTGGATGACCGCTAAAATTGATTCCAAACATGTCCCACGTTTCTCGTTCATACCAATTCGCATTGGCCCAGAGTGGGGTAATGGTCGGAACTGAACAATCTACGTCGGCGGCAAGCTTCAGCCGAATATCCAAATTTTGACTTAAGGATAATAGGTGGTAAACCACGGTAAAATCTGACGCAGGTTGGCCAGGACGATTATCTCTTAGTCGCTCGTCAATCCCGAACAAATCGTAGAGCATCGGGTAATCTGGCTTAAGAAACTGAAGCACTGGATGCAATTGTTCAGCTTGCACCCAAAGGGTAGGAATATTGTCGGCGGTGTCTTGTACTACAAAGGACTCCGCACCAAACTCTTCAAAGAGTTTAGCTACAATGGGTAGACCTGTAGTTTTTTCAACTGCCAGCATAAAATTCCTAAATGTGTTTGTTACGACTTAATATGGGGGTACGGCTATCCTCAGACTTCGGTAGGCGGTCGATACGTAGTCGCCGCATTGCGTTCTTTTTGTAAACGGTCTCGTTGGCTTGGCATCTGAGGTTTAATCACCCCTTGTTCACCAACCACCCAACTTAGAGGCCGCTGTTCTTGTTTGATCGATTCTTGCAACATCATCAAGCCTTGCATCAAGGCCTCAGGTCGCGGAGGGCAGCCCGGTACGTAGACATCAACCGGAATAAACTTGTCGACGCCTTGGACCACGCTATAAATATCGTACATTCCGCCAGAGTTGGCACACGAACCCATTGAAATGATCCATTTCGGTTCTAAAAGCTGGTCGTATAGACGTTGCACCACTGGTGCCATCTTTCGAAATACCGTTCCAGATATCACCATCAAATCAGCTTGGCGAGGTGTGGCTCTAATAACTTCGGAGCCGAAGCGAGCGATATCGTGGCGGGATGTAAATGAGGTTGCCATTTCCACATAACAACACGACAAGCCAAAGTTAAATGGCCATAAAGAGTGCGCGCGGCCCCAAGCGATCAAGTCGTCAAGGTTTGCAAACATCACGTTGCGTTTAACTTGCTCTTCGATCATTTCATCTGTGGGTGCAGAAGATGATTCTTCTGGGCGAGTTAGATTCCATTCCATCAACGATGTTCCTCATTGTTAGTTAGTACCGCGGGAGTGATGTCGAGTGCTGGGCGACCATCAAAATCTGTACGAGCCTTGATACCCCAATCCAATGCACCAGATCGCCATTCGTATACCAAGGCGACGACCAATACCGCGACGAATACCAGAATGGCAAAATAGCCTTGCCAACCTAATTCGAAGAAGGCGATGGCCCATGCAAAAATGAACACGGTCTCAAGGTCGAATATGACGAAAAATATGGCGATTAGATAGAAATCCACCGAGATGCGGCCCTGTGCGTCGCCGACTGACACAACTCCCGATTCAAATGCATCGTTCGTCGCTGCATTAGCACGTTGCTCTCCTAGCAACCACGATAAACCTAACATAGTAAGAACCAACGCTATGACTGCCACAAAATAGACAACCAGAGGCCATAGCTCTAGCGTTGTAGCATGATTTATCGCAGCTTCGTTCAACCGAATTTTTCCCTCGTTACGTTATTTAAACATTGCTCAAAAAATGAACAAACTCAAATCGGTCAGACGCTGAACTTCCACACATACATCAGCTAAATCTGACAGGTGACTAACAAAAACTGTAACGGTCTTTTTGCGAAAACGCAACAGGGTATTTTTATTTGACTATTGTCAGCTTGAAAATGAGCAACAGCTACCCTGTGATTTTGCTCTTGTTCTCGGCAATGACCCTGCATGAATTTTGAACAATTTTACAGTGAGAAATTACGCTAGAGTATTGTTCCGAATTTGTGTAGTCTGAGCAAATTAGCTAGGCTGTTGTTAAGCCAATATTTATTTATACGGTGCCAAAATGTTTCATAAAAACATATACTTAGTTTCGCTTTCAATGTTGTTGTTACTATTATCTAGCTGCGAAAAGGCGAATGATAATCAAACAGATGATGCTATGAAAATAGAGAATGGAGACTCTCTATCGAACGAGGAGCACGTTGATCAAATTCCGGTGACTGGAGAGCTAATTATCGCGGCAAATTCTTCCGACTGGTTGTCGCATGGTAGAACCTATTCTGAGCAGCGACATTCGCCATTGTCTGACATCGATAAAAATAACGTCTCGGAACTGGGTCTCGAGTGGTCGTATGACCTCGGTACAAGTCGTGGTATCGAAGCCACTCCGATTGTTCATCAGGGTGTGATGTTCGTTACATCAACATGGAACATCGTCCACGCTTTAGACGCCAAAACAGGCAACAAAATTTGGAGTTTCGACCCCAAGGTCGACAAAGCTCAAGCTGCTAAAGCCTGCTGTGATGCAGTTAACCGTGGTGTGGCTGTTTGGGGTGACGATGTTTTCACTGCGACGATCGATGGTCGGCTTATTTCCTTAAATGCGCAATCAGGTAGTGTCAATTGGGACATTAATACAATAGACAAATCTAAGCCCTATACGATCACCGGTGCGCCAAGGATAATTAAAGACAAGGTCATCATCGGAAACGGAGGCGCGGAGCTTGGCGTGAGGGGCTACTTCAGTGCCTATGATGTTGAAACTGGCAAGCAAATATGGCGTTTTTACACGGTGCCCGGAAATCCGGAAGACGGTTTTGAAAACGACGCTATGGTGATGGCTGCCAAGACTTGGACTGGTAAGTATTGGGAAGCTGGCGGCGGCGGAACCGCTTGGGACTCAATGGCTTACGACCCAAAACTAGATTTACTCTATGTTGGCATAGGAAATGGTTCGCCGTGGAATCAATCTATCCGTAGTCCAGAAGGGGGCGATAATTTGTTTCTCTCTTCAATTGTTGCTGTTCGCCCGGACACCGGCGAATATGTCTGGCATTACCAGACTACTCCGGGGGAATCTTGGGACTACACCGCCGCGCAACATATGATCCTTGCTGAATTGAAAATTGACGGCGAGCTTCGTGACGTTATTATGCAGGCACCCAAAAATGGGTTTTTCTATGTGTTGGACCGAAAAACCGGAGAATTTATATCGGCCAAGAATTTTGTCCCAGTAACCTGGGCGAGTCATATCGATCAAGAAACCGGTCGCCCGGTTGAAACAGAGACGGCCCGTTTTTCGGGTAAGCCTCCCGGGCTGCAATTGCCGGGTCCACTGGGTGCGCACAACTGGCATCCTATGTCTTACAGCCCAGATACTGGTTTGGTGTATATTCCAGCGCAAGAGTTACCTTGGGTTTATGCAGATAAAGCAGACTATGAATTTAAACTCGGTCACTGGAATACCGGTACTGATTTCAGCTTCGCTGCATCACCAACGGATGCGCCAAACTTTAAGGCGCTGAAAAGCCTTTTGAAGGGGCGCTTAATCGCGTGGGACCCAATTAAGCAGGAGCAAGCATGGGCATTTGAACACCGAGGACCATGGAATGGAGGACTATTGTCTACGTCAGGAAGTCTGGTATTTCAGGGTACGGCTGATGCGCACTTTGCAGCTTACGATGCGATGAGTGGCGAGCGTTTATGGAAATTTTTTAGCCAAACAGGGATCGTTGCCGCTCCCATTACCTATGAGCTAGACGGCGAGCAATACGTCGCTGTAGCGTCGGGTTGGGGAGGTTCTTACGTGCTAGGGGCGGGTGGGGTCTTTCCCACAGGAAGTCAGGCTAAGGTGGGGCGTGTCATGGTGTTCAAACTGGGTGGCCAATCACAATTACCTGAAACTATTACACCTGAGATCGTTGAGAGGGTTTCTCCCGCACTATTAGATGTATCTGATGAGGTAATCGCCCAAGGTGCGCAACACTACGCCAACACTTGTGGTTTATGTCATGGGGAGCAGGCAATGTCTTCGGGCTTAATACCAAATTTGCGTTTTTCCCCTTATATCGAAAGCTCCCAAGCATTTAAGGCGGTAGTCATGGACGGTGCTTTAGAGAAAAATGGAATGCCCAATTACGCCGATGTATTCGATGAAGCGAATATAGAAGCGATAAGGGCTTATATTATTCTAGAAGCTAATAGTGATCGAGATGCCTCATTCTATGAGTCCCAATAATAGACGGTTTGCTGATCTTTAGAGCGTACTAATTTGATGAAAAATATCCTCCTAAGTATCTGTTGTACAATGGTTTTTATTGTAGTTTTCGCTGAAAACTCCATTGCTCAAAGCGATGTAAAAAAATGGCAAGAAACAGAGCAAATTGATGGCCAAGAAGTCCGTGTTCTCAAAATGAGTAAGCCGTTCGAAAAGACCGTTGATTTAACTTCTGAAGATGATAATGCTGAATTTTGTGAGGTTAATATTGCCACTGATTACTGGCAACAGGATACCTTGGTAAAGGTAGAGGCGACGATCGAAAATAGTCAGTGTGACGCTTCGAGTGGTCAGTATGTCGTCAAGGTAAGAACACGAAACGCCGACGATGAGGCGACTACCGCGACGTACCCTGAAAGCTGGGTACGGGAAGACGCTAATACAATTAAAGCCGTCCACACCTACAGTATGAACGGCGATACAGAGTTGATAAGAGTACGAATAAAATTTCCGCTAAACGACTCTTGTGTGTGTCTAAAATAATCTTACTAAATCGCAGAACGCACTGCGGTATAGGGTTGTGTTTGTTGCCCTTTTGAAAACACCACTTGCCATAGATGGTTTCGGTAGAGTCGAAAGGCTGCCGCGCAACACATTAAGTAGTAATTCCACATCCTTTGAAACTCTTCGTCATATGAAGGCAAATCAGGCCACGCTGCATTGGCATTGTCGCGCCATGCATGCAGCGTCTTGACGTAGTCTAAGCCGAAGTTATGCCAATCCTCAATGGTAAATAGTTCGGCACTATGGCGGCTAATAAGTTCTGCAGAAGGCAATATTGAATTAGGGAATATGTAACGTTCTATCCAGGGGTCGACCAGCTCACTGGTCACTCTATGACCAATAGTATGGAGTAAAAATAAGCCACCATCTTTTAAGCAGTTGTTGGCAACTTGAAAGTATTCCGCGTAATTTTTAAATCCAACGTGCTCAAACATACCAAGCGAATAAACTCGGTCGAATTGCTCGTTCACATCACGATAGTCCTGGAATCTAAACTCGGCATTAAGGCCCTGTTGCTGGGCTTTCTGGTTGGCCATATTGATTTGCTCTTGCGAAACGCTGACGCCGACTACTTCAACATCGTAATGTTCGGCCATATAGCGCGCCGCGCCTCCCCATCCGCAACCGATATCAAGCACTCGCATACCTGGCGCGAGCTTTAACTTACGGCAGACAAGTTCGAGTTTATGTTCTTGCGCTTGGTCGAGATTGTTCGCATCTTGCCAATACCCACAGGTATAGATCATGCGTTTATCAAGCATACGTTGGTACAAATCATTCCCAGCGTCATAATGTTGAGAACCCACTTCAAATGCACGTTTACCTTTTTGCCGATTTAGCAAGTGCGCTTTGACATAGAACAACTTGTCTCTGAGTGTGGTGACGTGGCTCTTTAAATTAGCGTCTAATAATCGATAAAAGAAATCGTCGAGCTGATCACAATCCCACCATCCTTCCATATAAGATTCACCTAAACCGAGGGACCCTTGGCCGATGATGCGTGCGAACAAATCGCTATTGTGAACGGATATATCCCAAGCACGATCGCCGTTGACGCTTATATCGGCTTTATCTAATAGTGCTTCGATTTTATCCTGATATTTATTATTGGAGGTTGCAGTCATAGAGTCCCTCAAATCATATTCTTGAATGGTTTATCTAGATCTTGGAAACACAGTAGAACGATTTTAAAGGGGACGTTTCTTGAGTGTGTAACCAAGTCGAAATTATCTTTTTATTTCCTTATATAAGAACCAACAAGTGAGACACATATTTCAAGCAACTTAGTAATCACACCCAACTCTGGTTTGATAACGCTTGAGAGTCAATATGATTGTCCAGATAGCGTTTCGCATTATTTGCACTAAGCTATACAATTATTTCTAATCGATTAGCGCTCAATAGGAGCCTTAACTTGATAAACCGAGTAACGAAACCTCTGGTCTTTAATCGCAGATACGATATTTCTTACTAATCGTTTTCGATGCTGAAATTAGCCATCATTTCGCTAATCTTATACAAATACCAGCGTGTGATATCAGTGCTTCTGATCTTCAAAACTTTCATCGTTGTGGCTTAGATCAATAAGCATATGCTTACTGCCTCACGCAATTTTGCACCCAATATTAATCGTGGGATAGATCGTAGACGTTGTCGCGAAGTTCGTTTGTACGGGGCAGATGTGAGTTGAAACGGGCAGTATAAAAGCGGTTAAAACGGAAACATATTATGAATTATATTTTTGGCTATGGGAGCCTGTTGAGCGCCTACAGTCGACAACGCTATTCGGGGATTCACTCCGAAGTTATGTCAGCCACGGTCAAAGGTTGGGTAAGAGGCTGGTGCGTGACGTATCCGGATGAAGGCGCGACCTACGCAGGTGCGGTTCAAGACGATTCAAGAGAGCTAGACGGTGTCTTGATTGCAAGTGATATTGACGAAGAAATTGCAGAACGAGAGCGAGGCTATCGCTTCACTCAATTGGATATTGATCAAATCGATTTGGCTAATTTGGGTCAATCGTTATCAAACCAAGATCAAGTATGGATTTGCGAAACTCTGATAAGCGATGTCTCGACGTTAAGCAACCCATTACCACAATCATACGTAGATACTTGCCTGAGTGGTTGTATCGAGTCTAATGGTATCGAAGCAGCGAGGCGTTTTATTCACCAAACCCGAGGATGGGATTGCGTTTGGATCAACGATCGAGATACGGCTGGTGAACCGATATATCCAAGGTATACCCCGATTTCAGACCAAGAGTCGCAATTAATTGACCAATTACTTGACGACCATGGAGTGTTGCAGTTCCGTAACCGCACCACAACGATTTAATAAACACCTTAGCCGAGAAATAGTTTCTGTCTGCTAAATCACAGAAATTTATATAGAATTAGTCTTTAGTCCGATGATTATTAGACAAAGGGTGATCAGTGTTTTTGCTAAACTAACCTTAGGGAATGAGCTATTGATTAGGGTCAACTAGCTCACGAGGGCAGGGGTCAATTAGTACACGAGAATGTACTGTGATATTCGGAGTGCTCGATGAAAATTAGGCTTAGAGAAGTAAACGTTTTAGCGTTGAATACGCGAACAGTCATTTTGTTGACGCAATTTGTTCGTTTAGCCAGATTACGTGAAGGTGCTGACCTGAAAATGCAGCAACAGGATATTGTTTATCGAATATTTCAATATGCGGCGGAGTCGAAAAACCCAGATCTAATCGTCTTATTTATGCATATCAAAAAAGCCTTATCAGCGCATGTTCGCAGGAACAAATTAGAAGGCCTTTCATTTAACGTTTATGATAATAGCATCGCCTAATCAGATTACTTACTGCAATGCCAAGTGATCGATATTCAGTTAGCTCTAGCAAGGGCTCGTTCTCGAAGTAACCGCCGATGAAACGGTGATTATGATCTTCCAAAAATGATTAAGATGATGTTGCGACTTCATAGCTACAGCTTTATCAATCCTCAGTTGGAGCGTGTTTTCAGGGTGACCCCATCGCATATTCTTGATACAAAGACACCTGCTTATTATTAGCGGTGGTGACTTAGAAGATGAGGTGTTACCTACTACGTCAGGCAAACTTTAGTTTGTCTAGTCCTGGAGATGACCTGATGATGGTAGACATTTGTAGGCCTCAGAACGTGGTGTCAGCAAGATAGCTAATGATCGACTTGATGGGCTTTGAGGTATATTAGTTTCGTGTCGAAATCTCGACACATAGCTAAAGCTTGGCCTTACAAAATTTTGAAAAATAAAAGTCATCGCGAGGTGCTTAGACTCGCCTTTACTGTATGGGTTAAACTTCTGTTATGACTAATCCTAGATGGGTGTTTTTTCTGGACACATTGCGTATTTATTTCTTGAATGTTGGGGAATTGATAATGTATGTGAAATAGTTTTGACACCTAGTAGAGGGTGTTGTATTTTCGCCTCTGGGTATTGGATTTTCGACATCAGTCATATCGCTTAGGATTTGGGTTCATCTTAAGCGTTTTCCCACCATAACGTAAAAATTAAAACGCATCGATAAATTAGTATAGAAAGATAACTAACTTAGGAAGTTTGACTCAAAGGATATGAAGCATAATCCGTTTACTTATATTAAGAATGTTATGTATTGGTGGCTAGCGGCCTCTCTGATTGCTTGGTCGTCGGTTTATGCCTCGGTTGACTTACGTATCAATGACCCGGCCGTATTAAATGGCTCATCAGAAATCCAGTATACCGCCGCATTTTCTAATTGTGATGATTTGATTTCAGTAAGCGTTGGTACGTCAGAGAGTGTTCAATCGATCGAATTACAGGACTTGATTTTAGAGGGTACGAGTTGCGCGGTTTCTTTCTCCGTGGATGGCGACTCTCGTTTTTCACCATTGGTGGAATTCCGCTCTAGATCGACGGGCTTGCAAACTCATGGCGAAACCTTTGTCTTTGAACAGATTACGCCCAACCTAGAGTTTATCGATGTACAAATTGTTGGTGAAGCAGCCGATCAAAGCCTAATTGTTAATGTTCGAGCTACTGACGATACAGATATTAGCTATCTTTCCTTTGATGTTGTCGGCTTACGCGCGTCGGATTTACGCCAAGCTGGTGGGGTGATTGCGGAAGCAAAGCGCAGTGCATTCGTCAGTACAGCTAGTCCTCAGAGGCTGTTTCCAAACGATGATTCCCAAATTGATTATCGTTTTTCTATACCAATTTCCGGCAGTCTTAGTGCCGAACAAATTGCTTTCGATACCATTGTTTTAGTCAATGTGATGGCGGTTGATTCTTCAGGCAATCATGCATCTTTGTCTCAGGTCGCGTTTACTGGCGATTCTATACAAGAAGAAGCGTTGGCTCTTATTGTTTCGAACACCGGAATTGTTATTAATAACGCCTTGCAAACGCCAGTAATTATACCGAGCGTTGAATTTCAATTTCGCGGGGTAGTGCCACTCGAAGGTGCGGGGAACGGTGTTAGTTATCAATCGTCGCACCCTAACTTAATCGGAGTAACCAATGCCGGTGTTGTTTATGCCCTTGAAGAGACCGGGGTACAAGACGTAAATATTATTGTTTCCTACCCAGGTTTGCCTGATGTCTCCGTACCAGTGGAAGCTGACTTTTCTAAAACATTAGTTGGTATTGGTATTCAAGGCGTGTCACCTGATACTCCATTTGTATTACCGAGTTTAAATCGTTTCTTTGATCTGCCAGAAATTCAAGGTGTTTTCGACGATGGGAGCCGAACCGCGATTACAGGAATTTTTACACCTGTTATTAGTATTTCAAATTCCTTGTCTGCATTTTTGGAATTGAATTCTAGTCAAGAATTAAGAGCAAATGTGGCGATTGATGATTCGGCACCCGCATTGCTTAACTTGTCGCTAGCCGAACTGGATGGTTTATCGTCGGTTTTGCCGGTTGCGGCGATCGATGGCGAGCCTGAAATAAACTTCGAATTGCCGAGTTCAATCGAATCTAATACCGAACTGCTATTACAGGCGAACGTCTCTGATGACGTCGGTATTGCTCAAGTCAATTTTCGACTAAACGGTGCTTCTGTTGGTGTCGTCGCACAGCAACCATATCAGCTCACCTTGCCCATATCTGAACAGTTAGAAGGTCAAACTCTAAAGTTTACGGCGGAGGTAACCGACACCATCGGTCAGAAGACTTTGTCTACTGAACGAGAAATTAGCGTTCGTGCGCCTCGTATCGTGGTGATACCAGAATACGACTTTGTGTTACCAATCGATGGTAATCGGATCGTTGAGAGTTCGCCGATCCGGTACCAAATTGAAACGTTTTTAGGAAATGTACCGGATACATCGTCTTCAAGCGGAATCAGAAGTGTGGATTTCACTATCGATGGTGAGGTAATTGGTTCAGCCACGTTTCCGCAATTCGACCTAAGAAGCTCAATCGTTGATGGTGAAGAGATTCAGGCACTGTACGAGATTTGGGCCATCACCAGCAACGCACCGAATATTTCGACTCGCGAGAGTGCCACGTCGGTTGGTGCACAGGTTTTTAGCTCATCCGGCTCAAATAATGCTCCGGCTCGTTTGATCAGAATCATCGAAAATGGCCCACCAACCGTAACAATTCTATCCCCTGTAGAGGGTTCGCAAGCTACCCAAGGCCAGGACCTGGAATTGCTGGTTGAAATTCGCGATGAGTCTTTGTCTCTGGGCGCACAAGTCGAGCTACTTGTCGACGGTGAGGTAATCGCCACGGAACAGTATTCGAACCCTGCGGATATATCGGGTGCCTTGTTAACCTCTAAGGCAACGGTTAATTTTGTCCATCCGATTACCGCGGAAGATATTGGAAGTACTTTAAGGTTTCAAGCCAGGGTCATTGATTTTCATCAAGACGAAAACGTGTCCGAAGTGTTGCGTGTCCCGGTAAAAGCAGATCAACCACCCACGATTGCATTGTCAAACCCCACTCAAGGTGCTTCCTTTGTTTCCGGTCTTCCGCTTCAGATTCGCGCTAATGCTGTCGATGATTTAGAAGTAGCGCGAGTTGATTTTTTTGTTAATTCACAGCTTGTTGGTAGCGATGAAGTAGCTCCTTATGCCTATGTCTTCGAAACTCCTGATAATATCAATACGGAACAAGTTCTAACATTATCAGCGGTTGCGGTTGATTCGGCAAACCAAGAAGCGAATAGCAACGAGGTCGAGGTAACCTTAGGGCGAGACGAAGAGCCACCGGTTGTGAATATCAGTTCGCCGTTTATTACTGGAACGGATGCTGGGGATGATATTGCTGGTGTATTGGAACAAAGCGAGTTTGTAGTTCGGATTGCGGGTTTTGACAACGTTGCGGCAGAACGTGCACTTCTTCGAGGTGTTTCACGTGACTCTAATGGTTTTATCCTTACCGGTAATTCCGAGGACGTTTTAGAAGGAAGTGATTTTCCCATCGAGCAAATACCAGGGGCGCTAAATGCCTATGGCGCGCTAAGGTTAATGCGTGCTCCTGCGTTCAGAAACTTGACCTCAGGCGAGTTTGATCGTTATCCAGTGTCAGTGTCGGTTTTTGATGGCGAAGGAAATAGCTCTACGGCCGACATCATTATCGGCGTGTTCGCCGATGAAAAACCTGAGGTAGTTAGTATCACTCCTGAGCAAATTGTGTATGGCAGTCAAGATCCAGTAAACATTGATCTATTGCTCAGAGATGATCGGTCAGTTGAAAGCTTTCGTATCGATTATCGCTTGAATTCTGAACTCATTCGTACAGTAGAACAAAATCGTGACACCGGCTTGATTCCGCAGTCGACCTTACAAGCTCGCGACACTCTGAATTTGGCGAACCTTGCCGTAGAGAATCAGGACGCGACACTAGAGATTTCCGTCAGTGCGATGGATATATTGGGGCAGCAGTCTGATGTATTAACTCATGAAATATTAGTTAGGCAGGACCGAGATGGGCCAATCGCCGCTATCGTTGACCCTATCCAAGGCGGGACCTTGTTCAGTGGAGATCGAGTTCTATTTCAATATCGTGCGGTTGATGAAAGCCAAATTTCGAGTATTGAAATAACGCGTGGCGACTTAGTTGTATTTACCAGCCAGACGCCAAATCAACTTGGATCTGGGAGTTTTGAAGTTGAAATACCCAGTGATATAGAAACCATCGAGTTTACTCTCAAAGCCGTAGATGTGCATGGTAACGATGCTTCTACCACGGCTAGCTACCCTGTTTCAACCGACCAACCCCCGGTTATTTCCGTTCGACAACCAGCCGCAGGCTCACGATTAGTCGAAGGAGAACCGTTCACAGTAACCGCACTGGTTAACGATAACCGCGAATTAAGCTCTGTGGAAATTTTCGTTGAACTTGATGGTGTGTCCTTGTTTTCGAAGAAATTCAACGCCACGCAAGCGAATCAAATTATTGCTTCAAGTGAGTTTTTTAGCGCGAATCTAAGGGTGCCGAACAGACCCGAGGTCGGAGAGTTACTTGTAGGTGTAAAAGCGGTTGATAATGTTGGCTTAGCAGCTCAATTTAACCTCGATTTAGTCATACTTGACGACCCAGAATCACCGGTTATTAGCTATACTGAACCCAGCGAAAATTTCGCTCTTTATCCGGGTGAATCGTTCAATGTCGAGGGGGTCGCCAGTGACAATATCTACATTGATGATCTTCAGAAAAATTCCTAAACACAGCAAGCATTGTTTCAAGCCAACCATATTTTGAATTTAAATAATGATGTAAAACAAATTTAATAAAATAGTAAAAATTAACTTCTTACAGGGATGGGATATAAAACTTTAAGTAGCCAGATATATTGAAAATTAGTATAAAAATATGGTATATACTGATTTAATTGCTGACCTCGGAAGAAGTTGGAGTTAATTTTAGCATCCTGTCAACA
>CAYQVT010000052.1:0-18200 GCA_964420885.1 uncultured Gammaproteobacteria bacterium | reverse complement strand
CATGGATGTTTTAATCGCGTCTAAACCACCGGCCAGCATTAACGCGGCGACCATTCCACCTAAAGCTAGGCCCCAGACTATGATATGCGAACGGGCTTTTTCGCCTTCTTCGCCACCGGCACTGATGGTATTAATCACTAAGACAGCTGAGTCGGCAGTGGTGACCAGATAGGTCATTAGCAATATTACGATCACCACCGACATCGCTAAGGCAAAGCCTGGGGACAGCAAGACACTAACCATGGCGAAAATTTTGTCGCCTTTATTGGCTTCGCTGATTACCCCACCGGCAATCCCAGAGAGTTCTAAATCAATCGCTGTGCCTCCGGCCCAAGTGAACCAAACAAAACTCATTAATGAGGGGATGATTAAGGCGCCAAGTACGAATTCTCGAATGGTTCGCCCTTTTGAAATTCGCGCTAAAAACATTCCGACAAATGGAGCGAAGGCAACGCACCAAGCAAAATAGAATACGGTCCAATCGCTCTGCCAGGCCGACAATTGGTCGCCGATTGCCGAACCGTCGTTCGACCAAACAGTGAACATTAACGAAGGCAACTGGGTGACGTAATCAAATAGACCCAAGCCCAAGTACTTAAGACCAAACCAGGTCGATCCAAATATAAGAAAAAAGGAGAGCAGGAAAATACTCAGCGACAAGTTAATGTTAGAAAGCCATTTAATACCCTTTCCAACCCCAGAAAAAGCGGAAGCAATAGTCGCTAAAGTGATCAGACTGATGGCCATTATGATCGCCGCCTGAGAGGCCTTACCGTTACTATTTAAAAGCCAATCCCCTAAGCCAATGCGATGCATACCTGCGACAAACTGTTCGACACCGTAACCCAATGCTTGAGCAGCACCTAAAATAGTGGCTACGACGGCAACAATATCAACCACGTGACCTAAGCCACCTGACATGGACTTACCAAAGATCGGTGTCAATGATGAGCGTACTGTCAGCGGCAAACCACGCCGATAAGAAAAATACGCCATAGACAAGCCAACGACAACATAACAAGACCAGGTACTGATTCCCCAATTTAAAAAGGACCATTTGTAAGCATGTCGTAGGTTATTAGCGGCACCTGAGTCCGCTAAGCCTTGAATAACTTCTGGGCTATTACCAAAATGAGTGACCGGTTCAGCGATTGCCCAAGTAAGCATGCCGACGCCAATACCAGCGCTGAACATCATCGAATACCAAGAAAAGCGCGAGAACTCTGGTTCATCTTCTGGTTGGCCCAGTTTTAATCGTCCAGCGGCCGGCCAGATGGCGAGAGATAAGGAAGTCAGTACAAACGCTGCCAGTAACCAAATATACCAAGCCGCGAATTGATTCAAAATAAACGATTGCATTGCGTTAAGAATTTGACCTGCCTGATCCGGCAAAACCAATGCCCACACAATCAAACTACCCACCAAAAATTTGGCCGAAAGGGTTACAGCACGAGAGAATCCATTATAAAAACCGCTACTCGCGGTCTTTATGGGCAGCTCGAGTAATGGAGGTTTAATCGACATCTTTTCTTGCCTATTGTTATTCTTAAGAGTTTAGCCTAGAGCCAAGTCTTAACGGTTTTTATGGAACGCAGTAAGTGTCTAAGAAGTTAAACCGAAACCCATCATGCCCTTTTTAATCACAGCTTTACCCTGATCAGCCGCCGCGGCACTCCCCTGAATTAAAGGCGGTCTCGCGAATCGATTCTATGGTCGCCCCTAAATTGAGCGACGACAAAACTGGATCTTTATTAGTGCCAAATACTTGAGTACTTGGGTTGAATCGATTCGCTAAAAATCGACTCTGAAGTGAGTATGTTTCTGACTGTTCGAAATGTAAAGCCCGTTAATTGAGCGAAGCACTCCCTTAAGTCTAGAAATGAGGAAAATTGCCAGTTTGATCGCGCATCGCCAGAAATTAACGGGTAGTAAATCTTCCTTTTTGTGGGAGAGTGACGTATGTTTATGCACTAATGACCATTGGGTTTGGATGATCTGCAAATGCAACGACTTAGTGAACTCTTTCTTCTAATAATTTCAATTATTATCAGCATTGTTGTAGCAGTAAAAACGCTCGACTTTTTGCGCCCAGGGCTCATCGATGCTTTTATAGCCAGAACCCAGCCTTCATCAGATCGCAGCTTCTTGGAAAATGTGTTCACACCTGGCGTAGGTCACCCTGATTTCATTATTAAAGAAGATTACACACACCGGGCTCGTCAACTCGATTTGCCTACACCGTTTTGGGGGCCAACCGATCTACTTGGATTTCGCAACCATAGCATCCCAAATCGAGCCGATGTGATCACAATAGGAGACAGCCAAACATTTGGAAACAATGCAATGCTGAGCCGAAGTTGGCCGTACGCTATGCTAAATCATATGGATGATTTCAAACCCAAAGTGTATTCAATGGCGGTCGGCGGATGGGGACCACTAGACTACCTTCTAGCATTTAAGAGTGCTATCAAATTCAAACCGAAAACGATTGTCGTCGCTTTTTACACTGGGAACGACCCAATAGATTCTTACAAACACGCCTACGGAACAAATTATTGGGCCGCTTACAGATTTGACGATTCGCTGACTATTGATGATACGCAGCCTGTCGAATTTCCACCTCTTGAACATGATCGATGGACTGTGAACGTTCATGGTAACTCAGAGACAGTATTAACACCTGAATACCGAGGGATTAATGTACTAGACGACGCGGTGACCGATGTTTCCTATAAAATTATGGAGAGAGTTGCCGAACAAATCTCAGAAGCTTGTAAATCTCTAGGTATCGACATCATTTTCACCATTATTCCAACTAAGGAATACGTGTATTCAGATTATCTTGAAGACAAAGCCAAAACGATACCAAAGTATGTGGATTTAATAGCTGGAGAGAAAAAAAGAATTGGGCAACTTAAAACGTACATTGAGAGCCTAGATCACGCGGCCTATGTTGACTTGAGTACTCCATTGAAACGTGCGGCTTTTTTGAAAGAACCACTGTATCCATCCGATTTCAACGGTCATCCGATTGAACATGGTTATGATGTAATTGCCCGCACACTTGCGCCTTCAGTAATGTCTTCGATTAAGAAAAACTACAGTGGACCAGTATGGATTAATTTGGATGATTCGAATGGCTACTTCTTTTTTCTTGAACCAGGTAGTTACATCAAGGCAATCGCACCAGTAGATATCTTAGCTCAAGGTCATAGCATCGACGGGGTACCAATCGTTCCCAAGTCTATGTTGGAAGGCAGAACTGAACGCAAGATCTCAACTCCAAACTGAGTACATAGTTGAGAGTAAAATTCTCTGATTAGATACGCAAAGCTTAACCCAAGGCTCGTAATGCTGCTTCCTGCAAACCTTCATAATGGCTAGAACAATCATAGATGGTTGCTTCAATATGTAATCTCAAGCTATAGGCTAGATAAATACCCTACCTTTGCGAATCGGGGAAGAAGATCACATTAGGTAGTTCTAAATCCTGAGCTTGTTCCTGGGTCATCTCGCCATTTAGCCAAGAATTGGCATTGGCTGGGCTAAGATAGACGAGCATCCTATGGTTAACTTCTGCGAGGAAGGGATCCGCCTGACGAGAAATCATTGTGCACGAAAGCTCGTTAGCTGCCCCCCAGGCGTCCCATAAACCAGCGACGACTAGGCCATCAGTGTCTTTATTAGTTACGTACCACTTGGTCTTTGCACCTTTTGGCCCAGTCCACTCATAATACCCGGCCATTGGTATAATACATCGTTGTTTATTGTTCCACGCTTTGGCATAAGTTTTTCGCTCAGAAACAGATTCTATACGCGCTAAGTGAGTGGGGTATTTCGGATCGGACTTAAACTCTTTTGACCAAGGCGGCACCATCCCCCACCGCATAGGCTCGCCCGAAGGTGACCTAAACGCAGCCACATCAGACCCCGGAAATACATCGATGTTTTTCTGTAATTCTGGCGCGTAGTCTCTGAGAGTTTCCTCCCAGTATCGCATCGCAGGAAGGTGTGAATGGAAGGCTCCGCACATATCGGTAACTGACCAACTGAGTGGTTTCGAGGGTTAGATAAGGGCCTATTATACCGAAGCCGACTTTAATAGGCTAAATTCGACGGGAAATATAAACTCAACTTGACAGAGAACGATCGTTCTCTTATGGTGGATTTTATGCCAAAAAATCAACTATTTAACACTGAAGATCTCATAGCAGATGCTATGACGCTATTTTGGGATTCGGGATACTCTGCCACATCAATGAACGACCTTGTTAGCAAAACTCGTGTGAGCCGTAAAGGTATCTACAAATCTTTCACCGGAAAACATGAATTATTCACCGCGTGTTTAGAACACTACCGCGAAGAAATTGTAACTCCTGCATTCGCACAAGTTGAAGACGAAGGCGCGAACTTGACAAGCATCGAACGCTACTTCGAATTTCAAATCAGGCTTGCCGAAAAAATAGGTTTTCCAGGTGTCGGATGCCTATTTGGCAACACAATGACCGAAGCTGCAACACACGATACGCAAGCCCATGAATTGGTCGTGACTCATAACAAAAGGCTTAAGCTTGGGTTTCTCAATGCCCTATACGGAGAACTAAAATCTTCACCTAGCACGATCACGGATCCAGAATTAAATGAGCTTGCTGAATTAATCGCTTGCACAACCCAGGGAATATGGGCACATGCGAGGGTTGCTGAGGACGCCAACGAATTGCGCTCGAAAGTTAAGACCTTAATAATGCTTGTCAGACTGAGGATAACCACGTGATCACCGAGCAAGCGAATAGTAATGCTTTACCGATGAAGTCTCTAAGCAGCGCCTTCTTAATAAATTTACTCTGGATTAATATGTCTGAAGTGTTTAGATACTTCGTGTTTATTATGGATATGATGCGTGAGGCATTTCCTCAAATTACCGATATTGCGCCGATGAGTCCCAGTATTTTTCTAATATGGGGCATCTGGGACACGATTCTTGTGTTTTCGATCACCGGCTTTTCATGGTTATTTCTTGATCGATTTGGGCACGGCTATCGCAATGCGATTATTGCCGCAACCCTCTTCTGGATGAGCGTGTTCCTTATTCTATGGTTAGGTCTTTACAATATGAATCTCGCGACCGAAAAAATCTTACTGGTCGCACTACCGCTGGCTTGGTTTGAGATGATAATCGCCTCTATTATAGTGCTCAGGTGCGTGCGCCCGTCGACTAACAGGCCTTGATATCACCACCTGCATTAGTCGATACACGCGGCACAAAGCTCTGTAAAAGTCGCCGAACGCTTCAAGATTTATTCTTTGTCAATCACGCTAAGAATATAGTCTACGAACACTCTTGTTTTAGCCGGAATAAATCTATTCGATGGATACACTATCCAAATCGCAGAATCGTCTGAAGTTCCGCGAACCTGCCAGTCAGGCAATACTGTAGAGAGAGTATCAAGCGCGATATCATCTCTGATCGTCCAGTTAGCAAGTAGCGCAATACCTTGCCCGTTTAACACACATTCGCGAATCGCCGCAGCATTGGTAATTCTTGTGCCCGGCTTGATCACAACACTTTTTAAGGCATCACCTTGCTGAAACATCCAAGTCGAACGGTAATCCTGATAGGTAAACGTAACTAATTCATGCTGACCCAGTTCGTCCGGTGTATCAGGAATTCCAAAGCGGTCAAGGTAAGAATGGCTCGCCACTAAGCGGTAGCTTACCCCAGTCAGTTTTCGCGCAACCAAACTGCTATCGGGTAACGCGCCGTGACGAATAGACACATCAATTTGATTCTCAACTAAATCGATTCGCGTATCTGAAAGAATAAGTTCTAACTCGATTTTGGGGTATAAAGTGCGAAACGCCGATAATTTAGGAGCAAGCATAATTTGCCCATAGGACACCGATGCGGTAACGCGTAAGCGGCCTGAAGGAGTCGTCGAGACATCTGTTAGGCTTTGATTGACTAAATCCATTTCTTCAATCAACGGCACCATTTTCTCAAAATAAATTGCTCCCGCTTGTGTTGGCACCAACTTACGCGTAGTTCGCTGAAACAAGCGGGTCTTTAGTGCCTCTTCCAGTGATGCCACAGCGCGCGAGACAGACGAGGGTGCGATATTTTTCTCATTGGCTACGTCAATAAAGCTCCCAGCTCGGTAAACTGCCAAAAATGTCTTGATTTGATCAATGTGCATAATTGCGTATTATGCAATAGTAATTTGCGATTAGTATTATTTATTGCGTTAAATGTTTTTATTAGAGTGCTTCCAAACTAACCTTTCGGTGACACTCATGACCTACGTACTCCGGCTGGACACCAGCCCCAGAATCAACGATTCAATATCGCGTAAATTGGCAAATCAAGTTGTAGACCATTCACTAAACCTTAACCCTAGTTTAAACATCAAGGTGCGAGATCTATCGACGGAAAACCTCCCGCATATTTCTGAGCAAACAATAACGGGTTTTTACACATCAGCAAACGAGATGTCTCAAGAACTTAAGTCTGCAACAGCGCTTTCAGATCAACTAATCGATGAACTACTATTCGCCAATACACTTTTGATCAGCGCTCCAATGTATAATTTTGGAATACCCTCATCACTCAAAGCTTGGGTCGACCAGATTGTGCGAATTAACAAAACCTTTTCGTTTGAAGATGGTGCTTTAAAAGGACTGGTTCCGATCAGGCGAGCAATATTGGTGTTAAGCTACGGAGCAACGGGCTACTCATCTGACGGAAATTTAAAAGAAATGAATTTTCTCCAACCCTATCTGACTTCATTAATGGCATTCCTTGGCATCACTGACACAAGAGTCGTTAGTGTCGAAGGAACAAACGGAGATGCCAAGACATTAGAAGCACAAATCAGTTCTGCTTCAACCCAAATATCACAACTGTTTATTGAGGAGGCATAACATGTTACAAGACATCAATTTGTCAGGCCAAACCGCCCTTATAACCGGAGCAAGCCAAGGCATAGGGCTTGCTGTTGCGCAAGTGCTTGCTCGTTATGGTGCCACCGTTATTCTAAGCGCTCGATCAGGGTCATTAATTGAGAAAGAAGCGTTTAAACTCAGGGAGAAAGGCTTCAGCGCGCACTCGATTAACTGCGATGTCAGCCAATACGCATCCCTTTTAGAAGCCGTTGATTTCGCTGTTTCAACAACCGGCAGGCTCGATATCTTGGTAAATAACGCAGGAGTAATTGAACCGCTGAGTCATCTAGCGGATTCCGATCCTGAAGCATGGAGCCAGGCTGCCGACGTGAACTACAAAGGCGTATACTATGGGATGAGAGCCGCTATTCCGATGATGCTTGAATTCGG
This sequence comes from uncultured Gammaproteobacteria bacterium, assembly GCA_964420885.1. GTDB lineage: Bacteria > Pseudomonadota > Gammaproteobacteria > Arenicellales > Arenicellaceae > Arenicella. The sequence goes on along the minus strand of CAYQVT010000052.1, from coordinate 10,871 downwards.
CTTTGGCACCATCATAAACATGAGCTCTGGGGCCGCCAATAGCGCGCTGCTCGGATGGAGCCACTACTGTTCAGCCAAGGCCGCGGCTCAAAAATTGACGGAGGTCGCGCATAAGGAACTGATTGCTAGCAACATTCGAATAGTGGGGCTGTCGCCAGGTACGGTTGCTACGCCGATGATGGAGAAAATTCGCGACGCAAAGATAAACCCGGTAAGCGACCTGAACTGGGAAGTTCATATTCAACCAGAATGGGTGGGCGAAGCAGTGGTATTCCTTTGTGGCGATCAGGGTTCTGAATTTGCCGGGACTGACTTCTCATTGAAGACCATTGAAGGGCGTAAAAGGGTCGGCTTACCAATTGAGGGTGCGCCTGACCTCTGAATATCTCGGATCGAGCAATTTATTAATCCTGGGCAGGGCTAGCGCTTGTGTAACAAAGGCGAGAAAAAACAACTACGAAATATAGTTACCTTCCCGAAGATAATGCATAAAAGAAGTCTATATGAGTTAATCACGTTTCATTCACTCCCCCTTGGAGACGTTGAATAATCAGATAAAGATGCTTGTTTGGCCAATCGTCATTTTCGAGATGCCGACAAGCGCACCCTGAGGTCGCCACGACGTCTAACGTCTTCATTGTTCCGAGTGCCGAATGATGTAAGGCTTGACCAAGAAATTCACTGCTGTCTTCTCCTGGAGCGTCAACCGCACCACTTGTGTAAATTAGTACGCCTCCAGGATTAAGTGCCTGACAAAGTTTCCTCAATATAGGTTCTTGATTTACTAAAGGTGCATGCCAAACACTGTCCCAAGATGAAATAAAATCGTATTTTTTTGGGAACTCCCACTGGCAAATATCTGCGTGGTAGAAGGTCAGCTCTGGATGACGCCGTTGCGCTAATCTCAACATTTCTTTTGAGAAATCTAGGCCCTCTGCCTCGAAACCGTCGTCGAGCAAGAGATCAAGAATGCGACCGCTGCTGCCACACCCAATATCGATAGCTCGATGTTTGTTTTTTACCATTCGCAATGCGCGTTTATGTTGCTCTATGCCATTGTTACGATTAAAGTTATCACCATTCCAATGATCGGCGATTTGATCGTAATGTTGAGCTTGTTTCTTGGTTTCCATATCTGTATCTGCATAAATGAGGTGTATTGAATCAATACTACAATCTGATTTTCGTCCTTCGAAAATGGAAGGAAATTATCGCCAATGCCAACTCTACGCGCTTACTATGTTGCTATTTAGCAAGCCGTGAAACGACTCGAACAGCGCTGTGTAAGATTGCACTCGTTGGTGATTGTTTTTCGGAGATAACTCGGTAATTTCAAAACCGACCAAATCCCCATTAGTTAACACCACATCTACAACTTGTTGGACATGATGACGGTATAAACCATTCTCCACTGCATACTCAGCGGTCACTTCAGAAGGGTCAAACACGTCTGTGTCTAAGTGAATGTAAACAGGTCTTGCTTTAATACGGTCTACCAATCGCTCCAGATTACTCTCAATTTGCTTTTTGGAAACCGTTAATATTTGATTTCTCTCTAGAAAGGCTTTCTCTGCAGCATCTAGGTCACGACCACCTATATGAATCAGATTTTCTATTTTTAAGCCACTTCCATATCCACTGTCCCATTCACCTAATGCCGCTGTAATTGGCATTCCACCTAAATAACCGCTTTCGGTAGTCTCTGGCGTATTAAGGTCACCATGCGCATCAAAGTACAAAATAATTACATCTGGATGCCGAGCGGCAATAACGGGCAAACTCGCTATTGCGGTGGCACACCGCGGAGTTATTAGAATGGGCCGTAGACCACGGCTGAATATTCTGGTGAGGTTTTCTGCAGTACTGCTAAAGGTTAAGGTTGATTCTAGTAGTGCTTGATCCCACGATAAATTTCTTGGTGTCGCCGGTCGCCCGACTAAGGAAACAGGAAAATTAAAATAGTCAGCAAAGGCAGTCGCGAAATCGTGACATTCTTGCATTGCGTCGGGGGTACGATCACCGGCAAAGCCATTAACGCTTATACATTCAAAATTCATTGTTAAACCAAATGGTCCTATTGCGCGCCTAGTTTGCACAGACAATCGTTAATATCACTGCGGCACGCGTTTGCTTGTAACTTACCCGATATTATTTCTAATTTCATCAACTACAATGAATGCCTACGTACCGAGTAGAATTGATCCAGATACACATTCCTGAATTTTTGGGCATTTTCATTCTAAAGCAAGCAATTAACGGCTTTGCTCGCCGATACGGTGACTAGCACATCACATGGTAGGGCCGACAGCGCTACAAAAATGCCTAATATTGGTAATTGCTGCGCAATCGGGCCCAACTCGGGTTCAACAAATTGTAGCAATAGGTTCAAAAAACAAGGCTGTTTTGGGATTGGTAACTGCGACGATAATACTTTCCCTAAACACTGACATAGAGGCTTTTCTTGGTCTTCGCTACGCGTTTGCTATTCCCTCCGAGTTTGATTTCCAGTAAGTAAACCCAAATAAATCAAATAGCAGGCGCCAAGCACAAGGCCGCGACAACCGTACCTTTGACGCCTTACGCAATTGCTCGAACCATCACGTACAAGTTTGATGGGCCGGATGAAATATTCATTACGAAAGCCACCGCGGCAAATGCCAGCAACCCTTCTAATGAAGGCATATTATCCTCTTATTCTCGTTACCAAAAATGGTCGCTAATTTTATGTCAATTTGACCCTGCATTGAAGGCACGTTTGATTAGATCAAAAACTAATGCCCAAAATACAATACCCTATGTAGGCAAACTCTTGTCAATATTAAGTGCGCGCAAGCCAAGAGTGCGACAGTCGATATTCAAGGCTTATCGCCTATAAATCGAAAACACGTTGTGCATTACGATAAAGAAAAGAGTCTTTAACTTCATTACTCAGGCCGAGGTCATCCAAACCCTTTAACGCATGCTCAGGCATTATCATCGGGTAATTGGTTCCGAACAACACTTTAGAGCGACCGTGGCCACGCAAATAGTCAACCAACGTTTTTGGATAGCGACTGACGGTGTATGCCGAAGTATCAATATGGACATTTTTATGTTTGCTAGCAACTGCAATGGCTTCGTCTGTCCAAGGATAACCGATATGACCAGCGACAATTTTCAACTCTGGAAAATCCAACGCGACTTGATCAAGATAAATCGGGCGACCAACTTCCGACGGCATTAGCGGGCCCGTGTGACCAATTTGAGTGCAGAACGGCACATTGAGTTCACAACACGCAACGTACACGGGGTAGAACAATCTGTCTGTAGGTGGCACTTCACACAACCACGGTAAAACGCGAATAGCTTTAAAATTCAACTCTTCAATACAACGTCGAATTTCCCGCGTGGCTGCCATCGGCTTAGAAATATCAACCGAACCCATACCAATCAGCCTTTCTGGCGCTTGAGCAACAAAGTTGGCGACTTCATCATTGCTAATGAGATTATGCTTAGGCGACTGCCACGCACAGATAAGGCTTTTACTTACCGATGCTCTATCCATGGCCGCTATCGTATCCGCCACCGGCATCTCTTGTGATGGTGCATCCTCTTTGATCCAACGCCGTAGCGATTCAAACATTGGGTCTTGACTGTGCCGTAAGGTCGGGTGTTGAGCCCACACGTCTATGATCATAGTTATCTCATCATTTATATAAATTTTGAAAAAGCTCAAATATTTTAAGTGGTATTAGTGCGCGTAAAAACAAATTTTTCGTCATTCGATAAAGCCCTTTGAAACTCATAACCACCGTCATTAAAGTTGCTTAACTGATCAGGTGTATCAACACGATTCTGAATCATAAATCTCGCCATCATACCCCGAGCTCGTTTTGAGAATAGCCCGATGTTCTTAAGCTGATTATCTTTTACTTGGTAGAATTCACAGCTTAGAAACGGCCCTGTAAGGTGCTTGGGACGAACCGCTTTAATGTATTCATTTGAGGCCAGCGACACAATCGTTTTATCTCGATGTTCCGCAACTACCTGATTGCAAGCATGGGTAATGATCTCTCCCCAAAATTCATATAAATTCTTACCTCTAACTGTGGCTAATTTGGTACCCATCTCTAATCGATATGCCTGCACCAAATCGTTCGGCCGTAACAGACCGTATAAACCAGATAGTATGCGTAGGTGGTCATTGGCGTAAAGCAGATCATCACTGGATAATGTATCGGCATCTAGGCCTACATAAGTATCGCCTCTGAATGCAAGCGAGGCCGGACGAGCATTATCAGACGTAAACGGTACTGAGAAGGATTGAAAACGTTGAAAGTTTAGCTCGGCAAGTTGGTCCGATAACTTCATTAGGGTTTGAAGCTGGTTTGGAGCGAGGCTTTGAATTTCATTGACAAGCTCTTGTGAATGGCTCAACAAATCAGGTTGATCTACGTCACTAATGTGCCATTCGGTTTCAAAATCTAGTTTCTTCGCGGGTGATATTAAGGCTAACATTGTAAATATCTCTGGTTTTGGTTCTCTAATTTAAATACGTGCGTCTAGGTAGTTACTATTCGATATACATCGTTAAGGCTTATATAAGCAGTTCTCGCACACGGGCTTGCAATGATGGCAATATCTCATTTTCAAACCAGTCATTTTTCTTCAGCCAAATATTATTTCTAGGGCTCGGATGCGGGAGAGGCAATACCGTCGGCCAATGATTTTGCCAAGCTTTAACGGTATTAGTGAGCGTGTTTTTTTTCTGATCAGGTAAATGCCAAGCAATAGCGTATTGGCCGATAACCAATGTCAAACTTATGTTCGGCATCAAGCTCAATAGTTCATTTCTCCACAATTCAGCGCACTCTTTTCTCGGCGGCAGGTCACCTGATTTTCCAGTTCCGGGGTAGCAAAAGCCCATTGGTAAAATCGCTACCTTTGTTGCATCGTAAAAGACAGCTTTGTCGACCCCCATCCATTGTCTTAATCGATCACCACTAGGATCATCAAACGGCACTCCAGTCGCGTGCACTTTTGAACCAGGTGCTTGACCAGCGACAAGAATTCTAGCCGCCGGATCGACTTGCACTATCGGCCGAGCACCATGTGGCAGGTGTGCTATGCAATGCTCGCAAGATCTTACGTTTTCCAGGGTTTTATTTAAATTATGGTTCACGGTAGCTGTGCCCCCATTCAATATCTAACTCAAAAAATTAACCGGCGAGCCGACGATACTCACCAGGGTTTTGATTGAAAATACGTTTAAACGCTTTACTAAACGCGGCCGCTGACTCGTAGCCAACTTCTCGCGCAATTCCGTCTAATGGTAAATCGGATTGCATCAATATCTGCCTCGCACTTTGCATGCGCCAATTAGTGACATACTGCATAGGCGACAAATCCAAGTATTGCTTAAAACGATCAGAAAATAATGATCGAGACTTGCTTGATTCTCGCGCCAGCTTTTCGACGGTCCAGACGGCCGCGACGTCTTGATGGAATGCTTTCAGCCCACTCGACAAATGCTTGTCATTTAACGCGGCGATAAACCCCTTATTAACGCCGCTTTGAGTATTCCAGAACCGTATCGCCTGAATAAATATGACTTCCGACAAGCGTTTGATGATCGCAGAACTGCCATCGTGTTGGGCCGTTGCGGTATACGACAAAAACCTAAGCGTGTCTCTCATCCAGGCAAAATCAACGCCCTCAGCCTCTCGCTTAATAATGAAGCTTGGTAAATGCGATATAAGAGGGTGTTTAAAAAGCTCAAAGAATTCGAAGTGGCCGCATACCAATTGTGTTTCGTGAGGAGACAAGCCTTCGCCAATTTGAAAAATACCTTGGCCGTCATAATGTTCCTGGGCAAACGCTTCATCCAGGCTAATTGGCTTTCGGTCAACCGTGTCACTGAGAATATGAACAGCGCCGTGTGGGATGACAATCAGGTCACCTGAACTCAACAATTGTGCCTCGTCTGATCCATCTATTCGAACCCAACAAGACCCCTGCGTCACATAGTGAAACCGAGCGACGTTTTTATAAGGCGGCACCTCCACGCCCCAAGGAGAATGAAAATTAGTGGCAAAATAGAAGGTGCTATTAAAGTGTAGAGAATCGAGAATTTTACTCAAAATGTCCAAGCCTTGTTTCCTCATGAAGTCGCTTAAGTGCAGACATAATAGGCATCAAGAGTCTATTTAACCAGCCTAAAGGAGAAAGTCTGGACGCTTGGACAAAAAATACAGAGCCCTAAACATCGAGCCCAGGTCGGTTATTTCTCATAATTCACACTCCAAAAAATCAACGGAGTTACAACATGCATGACATCTATCTATATCTCGTACTCAGTGGTGTGCTGACACTACTTCTCTGGACACCGTATATTGTCGCGCGCCTATATGTATGGGGCCCTCTGACTTTTCTTAGTAATTATCCAGAAAATTTCCCCATCGAAGCACCTCAGCAGCCTCTTTGGGCTGAACGTGCGCAGCGCGCACATTTAAACATGGTGGAAACCATGCCAGCTTTCATCGCGGTCGTTATTGGTTCTAGTTACCTAGTCAGTAGTTCAACACAAAGCGTTGCCGCCATTGCCTCGTGGTGCGCTGTGTTTTTCTGGGCGCGAGTGGCGCACGCGATTGTGTATATCTTGGGCGTCCCTTATCTGCGAACACCTGTCTATCTCGTATCGTGGTTTTCGATATTGGCCATTTCGGCTAGTGCAATCTTATAAGTCCAAACGGGCGCACAACCGCGCTTTAATGTTCTCATTTTTTAACTTTAACTAACTTCCTAAGAGGAAATATTATGAACGTAATTAAAACATCCCTTCTGACCATCACCAGCGCAATGCTTATTCTTGCCTCAAGCTTATCATTGGCAGTAGAGTCCAATAGCGTTGTCGGCGTAGGTGGCTACGATTTAGTGAGCTATCAAACTAGTAAGAAACCATTGCCAGGTAATGGCAATCATGTGGTTCAACACGGCGGTGTGAACTACCTATTTTCTAGTAAAGACAATGCCAAAAAATTTAAAGCTAACAAAGAAAAATACCTTCCTGCGTACGGCGGATATTGTGCTTACGGTGCTTCTGTTGGTAAAAAATTCATCGCTGATCCTACCGTTTGGGAAGTCGTCGATGGGCAGCTTTATCTGAATTTGGACAACGGCATTAAGTCAATTTGGGTCAAAGATATACCTGGCAACATCAAAAAAGCCGACAAAAAATGGACCAAAATTAAAGACGTAGCGGCGGCTGATTTATAATCACAGGTCGTTTTACAAACTATAGCCTCTTATCGAAACAATAAGAGGCTATTTTTTTACTTCTTTGGATCTCGCTCAAGTATAGAAGTTTGTTAGCAAATTACAGCCTTCAATTTCCGTCGAAAAATTTGTCCCGTCTAACCTGAATAACCTTCTAAACATCGCAGATTTACCAGCATTTATTTGCAAATCTTAGCTTTGCCTCTTACTCGATGTTGATTCTTCTAACACAGAAATATTACGAAAATTGTCCAGTGATTTTGGATTGGCCAGCGCGGTGGTATTTCTTAATAATTTCCCTTCTACCACGTCACGTACAGCAAGCTCACTTATCTTGCCTGATTTAGTTCTTGGAATATCGTCAACCTGAAGAATCACAGCCGGAACATGCCTAGGGCTGGCTCCGTATCTGATCTCTTTCTTGATTTTCGCTCGCAAAGAGTCGTTCATTTCTGCGTCTGCCGATAAAACAACAAACAGAACAACTCTAACATCGCCTAGCCACTGTTGACCGATCACAACTGATTCTTGAATACCGTCTATTTGTTCTACTTGCCGATATATTTCCGCGGTGCCTATTCGCACGCCTCCGGGGTTTAATGTCGCGTCAGATCGTCCGTAAATTATCAAACCTTGATTCTCGCTCACTTCGGCAAAGTCTCCTTGTGCCCAAATGTCATCATAACGATTGAAATACGCGGCTTTGTATTTCTTATTTCCGGCGTCATTCCAAAAATAAATTGGCATTGATGGAAAAGCCTGGCTACAAACCAATTCACCTTTGTGCTGTGTGATTGATTTGCCATCATCATCAAGTATGCCGATAGCCATACCCAAACCCTTGCAAGCGATTTCTCCTCGATATAAATCACTAGAAGGATCTCCGAGTACGAAACAAGAAATAATGTCAGTGCCACCAGAGATCGACGCAAGATAAACGTCGTGTTTAACCTCTTCGTACACGTAGTCAAAACTTTCCGCAACAAGTGGCGACCCAGTAGAACACATCACGCGCAATGACGATAAATCATACCCCTCTTTCACGCATACCTTTGTATTTTTCAAAGCGTCAATATACTTTGCCGAGGTGCCAAAATGAGTCATGGCTTCTTGTTCGGCCAAATCGAACAAAACTGTCGAGCTAGGATAAAAAGGTGAGCCGTCATACAGCAAAAGTGTGGCTCCAGACGCTAAACCAGAGACTAACCAATTCCACATCATCCACGTGCAGGTTGTGAAATAAAAGACGCGGTCTGCAGGTTTCACATCGCTGTGTAATTGATGTTCTTTTAAATGTTGAAGTAAGGTCCCCCCGGCGCCATGCACAATGCATTTTGGTGCCCCCGTGGTACCACTTGAATATAAAATGCACAAAGGATGGTCAAATGGCAACTGAGCAAAGTCGATCGCTTTGGCCGTATATCGGTCGAGGTAATCTTGGTATAAAACCGCCAATGGTATCTCTCCTAAACTGGCGGCTCGGCCAATATTACGCCGCAGGTATGGCACCACTAATACACGTTCGAGCGACGGTAATTCAGCGGCGATTTCACTGACCTTTTCAATATTGTCGATTTCCTTACCATTGTAGAAATAGCCGTCGGCCGCTACCAGAATGGTGGGCTTAATTTGGCCGAAACGGTCGAGCACTCCTTGAACTCCAAAGTCTGGAGAACAGGAGCTCCAAATCGCACCAATCGAACTGGTGGCTAACATGACGATGATGGTTTCCGGAATGTTTGGCATATAGGCCGCAACCCGATCGCCTTGGCCAACACCAGAGGCCCGTAACGCTTGCGTCATCTGCGACACAGAGCCCCTCAATTCTCGCCAGCTAAGCCTTTGTTTTACTTTATCTTCTCCCCAAAATACCAGGGCGTCATCCGATGCTAATATGTCGGGGTTGGATAATAGATTCTCAGCGTAGTTAAGTCGTGCATCGGGGAAAAATGTGGTCTCGAGCATTGTCTCTCCATGCTCAATAAAACGAGCGCCTTTAAGACCCACTACTCCACAGAAATCCCATATCTGCGACCAAAAAGCATCAGACTTCTTAATCGACCAAGCGTGAAGCTCTTGATAGCTCGTAAACGACTCATCGTAGTGAGAATTTATGTGTTCTCGAAAACGGACCATATTAGTACTCGACCGAGATTCAGTCGAACTACTCCAAATCGGTTTTTGCATACTCATGGAACGGATCTCTCTTTTTGGCATCTCTATATCATCGCCGACAAATTAAATCTTAACGTTGTCTTTGCCTTTCAGACCCAACATACTTCGCGCTTCCTCGGGAGTGGCAATATCAATATTGTACTCTTTGAGGATCCTCGAAATTTTCTCAATTTGATCGACGTTTGATTTAGCCAATTCACCCGGATTAAGAAACAAGCTGTCCTCCAAACCAACACGCGCGTGCCCTCCCATCAACACTCCTTGAGTTACCAATGGTATTTGACTCTTGCCCGCGGCAAGTACTGACCAAACGTAATCATCCCCAAAAAGTCGATCAGCAGTTCGGCGCATAAACATTAAGTTGTCTATTTCAGCACCAATACCTCCCAAAATACCAAAAACACTCTGAATAAATAGCGGGGCTTTTATTAAGCCTCGATCCATAAAGTGGGCTAAATTATATAAATGCCCTACGTCGTAGCACTCATGCTCGAACTTGGTTCCTTTCGAACCCATGGTGTTCATGATGTACTCGATATCCCTAAACGTATTACGAAAAATGAAGTCGTCGCTATTGCGAACGTAGTCCTCCTCCCAATCGTACTTCCAGTCGGTATATCGATTAGCAATCGGAAAAATGGCGAAATTCAAACTTCCCATATTGAGCGAACACATTTCTGGTTCGAACCTAGCGGCGGCGGCTAGCCTCTCTTCAACCGTCATGGTCGGTGAGCCGCCCGTGGTTAAGTTGATAACTGCGTCGGTGGCTTCGTGAATCGCCGGTAGGTATTGAGCGTAGACATCTGGGTCACCCGTTGGTCTGCCATCTTCAGGATTGCGCGCGTGCAAGTGTAAAACCGAGACACCTGCTTGCGCCGCCGCAATGGACTCATCGCGAATTTGTTCAGTGGTTAATGGTAGATATTTCGACATGGTTGGTGTGTGCATTGACCCCGTCACCGCGCAGGTTAATATCACTTTTCTATTCGCTCTCGGCATTGTTTATTCCTCTATCAGCTCTAATAATTATTTTTGTGCTCGACTCGCGTTTAACAAATGCTCGATCATGTCTCGCTTGATATTTTCGGCTCTTTCTGGCGTGTATTCTTTAAATCCTTTCCCGGTCTTCATTCCAAGCTCACCGGCCTCAATTTTTTGTTGAAGAATATCCGCTGGTTGAGAATCTTGATTGATCTCTGCGAGTACCACATTATGGATATCCTGAGTGAGATCTAAGCCTACAAGATCAGCATTCTCGATCGGGCCAAGTACTGGCAACCTCATTCCAAAGCTATTTTTAACCGCCATATCAACCGTCTCAGCATCACAGACTCCATCATTAACCAAGGCAATCGCTTCACGCCATAGAGCATGCTGCATACGATTCGCGACAAAGCCAGTGATGTCCTTTTTGACATGAATCGGTGTCTTGCCCACCCAGC
>CAYQVT010000051.1:13439-18504 GCA_964420885.1 uncultured Gammaproteobacteria bacterium | reverse complement strand
GAAGGCAATAATCCAGCCGGCTCTGTCAAAGATCGCGCTGCCTTGAATATGATCACAAAGGCTGAGGAGCGAGGAGACATCAGTCCGGGCGACACCCTGATCGAGGCGACAAGCGGCAATACTGGTATTGCCTTAGCCATGGCGGCGGCTATGAAGGGTTATAAAATGACCTTGATCATGCCCGATAATATGAGTGAAGAACGGCGTGCTTCCATGCGGGCATTTGGCGCCAATATTATCTCAGTATCCCAAGGCGATGGTGGCATGGAATTGGCGCGTGATATGGCAGCGGAAATGCATGCCAATGGTGACGGTGTGGTGCTTGATCAATTTGCGAATGCCGATAACTGGAATGCACACTTTGTATCGACTGGTCCTGAAATTTGGCGTGACACCGGCGGTGAAATAACGCACTTTGTTAGTTCAATGGGCACAACCGGTACTATCATGGGAGTGTCGGCGTACCTCAAAGATAAGAAGCCAAGTGTTGAAATTATTGGCGTTCAGCCGGAGGGCCAATCTCAAATACCCGGCATTCGACGTTGGCCTCAAGAGTATTTACCGAAAATTTTCGACGCAAGGCGCGTTGATCGCACTATAGACGTGCACCAATCTGACGCCGAGGAAACTATGCGCTTGATGGCGACTCAAGAAGGTATTTTTGCTGGAGTATCGTCAGGAGGCGCTATGGCAATCGCCCTTAAAGTAGCGGCGGAACAAGAGGCTAAAGGTGGCGCGGCGGTGATTGTTTCGATTGTCTGTGACCGTGGCGATCGATATCTTTCAACTGGTGTTTATTAAGCAGAATAAATTATGAATGTCTTAGCCTTCGACATTGAAACGATTCCCGACGTAGAAGGTGGGCGTACGCTACATGAGCTTGAAGGTGTAAGTGACAATGATGTCGCGGAAATAATGTTTGCTAAACGTCGCGAGAAAACAGGGCATGACTTTATTGTGACTCACTTGCAAAAAGTTGTCGCGATTTCCGCCGTTTATCGAAACCTTCAGAAGGACCAATTCTCAGTTTGGACGCTCGGAACGCAAGACAGTACAGAAAAAGAAATTGTTCAGAATTTCTTTGACGGTGTTGATAAACATACGCCGACCCTAGTGACCTGGAATGGTTCTGGCTTTGATTTACCAGTACTGCATTACAGAGGTCTTATCAACGGTGTTCAAGCGCCTAGATATTGGGATCTAGGTGAGGATGATCGCGATTTTAAGTGGAATAATTATATTGGCCGATTTCATTCTCGGCACACCGACCTAATGGATGTGATTGCGGGCTACAATAATCGAGCGTTTGCGCCGCTAGATGACGTGGCAGTGCTGCTCGGCTTCCCGGGTAAAATGGGCATGAGCGGGTCTAAGGTTTGGGAGCAATATCAAGCCGGGGAAATCAAAGCAATTAGGGATTACTGTGAGACAGATGCGTTAAACACGTATTTAGTTTATCTGCATTGGCAATATGTTCGCGGTTATTTCACTGATGCAGGTTTAGCCGCAGAGCATGATGTAATCAAGAGCGCGCTCAGAAATGGCGACCCACACCTTCAAGAATTTCTTCAGGTATGGGACGCCGATTAATTGGTTCTTAAACTATCGCGGAGATAACCCCAAATAACCCGCAACCAAGCAGAATCACATTGGCAAAAAAAACCTATTATGAATCCAAGAGCACGGGATTTAGGATTCTTAATGTACAGATGTGAGTAAATGAAACGCCCAATAATGAAAACCAAGCCTAATATCGCGGCGATATCGGCCCGAAAGAAATGGGCACAGACCCAAATTGCGGGGATTGTGATGATCATTTGTTCAAGCGTATTCATTTGAACTCGTGACTTGTGTTCATACATTTCATCACCCGTGGTAGCAGGCGCGACAACCGTGTCTTTACCTCGTGCGAATCCGGCTTGCATCACAAAGATAGAGTATCGAATCAAGACTACGTAGCGTGATGAGTGCAACATAGGCCACGGTGTTTTCCTCGTGAAGTATGTTTGTTTTATTAATGTGACTAAATCATATACCCAAGAGCGCGGGCTTGCACTAAAATGACGCCGCTTCCATCCCCTTGCGTAAAAGGGATTTTAACCGTACAAAATGTGAGACCTCATTATGGGCAGACGTCGTCGTAACCGTAAGAAACTCGATCTAACGCCTCGAGAGATACAAATAGAATCCATGGCTCATGATGGAAGAGGTGTAGGTCGTGACGATGATGGAAAAGTAGTTTTTGTAGACTTTGCCCTACCGGGTGAAAAAGTTCGTTACGTTCCAGTGATGCATCGAAAGAGCTATTTGTTTGGCACAACCATCGAAGTGCTCGAACCCTCAGAGCATCGCATTGAGCCTAAATGTGCGGTATTTGGCGACTGTGGTGGATGCGTTTTGCAGCATTTGGACGAAGACGTACAGATAAAATACAAGCAGCAGCAATTATTGGAGAACTTTAAGAAGATTGGTGATGTGCAACCGCAATCTTTGTTCGAGCCGATGACAGGCAAACGTTGGGGGTACCGTCGACGAGCACGGCTAGGCGCAAAATTTGTGCCCAAGAAAGGGGGAATGATTGTCGGTTTTCGCGAGCGCAATAGTAGCTATATTCAACCGACAGACCAATGTGAGGTACTGTACCCTGAAGTGTCTGAAATGTTTCCGGATTTACGCAACACTCTAGAAAAGACCTCGTGCCAAGATAAAATTCCGCAAGTTGAAATTTCGGTAGCGGATAATGCCGTGGTTATGATTGTACGCCATCTTGAAACCTTCGTTCAGAATGATCTGGATTTGTTGACCGAGTTTGCCAAACGAAACTCACTTCAGTTGTTTCTCCAACCCGGCAATCTGAAAAGCGTGCACCCCCTGTACCCAGAAAATCCGGAACCTTTGTTCTATGAATTTGAAGAATTCGATATAAAAGTAGAGTTCTTGCCCACCGACTTTATTCAGGTAAATGCGGGTATCAATGATCAGTTGGTTGCTAAGGCAATAGACTTACTAGACATTCGACAAAACGATCGTGTTTTAGACTTATTTTGCGGCGTTGGTAATTTTACTTTACCACTGGCGCAACGATCTAACTACGTTGTGGGCGTAGAGGGAGATCAAGCATTAGTCAACCGCGCTATTCACAATAAAGATCTAAATGGCTTGGCAAATGTCGACTTTTATTTTGGTGATTTATTTAAAGAAGACATGTGCCCAAGTTCTCATGGTGATTGGCTTGATCAGAAATTTGACAAAATCCTACTTGACCCACCTCGATCAGGGGCGACTGAGATGATTAAACGGTTGCCTCAATTTGGTGCTTCGAAGGTAGTCTATGTATCTTGTGGTCCTGCGACCCTTGCCAGAGATGCTGGCGTAATGGTCAACGAGCACGGCTACCGCATGACTTATGCAGGTGTGATAGATATGTTTCCACATACGGCGCATGTTGAATCAATCGCCGTATTTGAGAAATAGATACCCGCAAGCATCCCAAATGAAATAGTTCTAAATGGGCGATTTAACTAATTTACCTGCGGCTAGATACTATTGAAAGTTATTCGTTATTGCGACCTAAGCGTACCATAGACATTAAATAACACTGGAGAGCTTGTATTTTCACTGGTATTATTTATATGATTATTAAAATAAAAACAGTATCGAAATCTATTATCGACTCATCATATGACGGTTTCGATTACTAAATAGTTTGGAACGACCGTTGCGTAGCGGCCGTGAGCTGGTCGGTCCAATCAAATCACTTTAGGAGAGCACGCTATGTCATCAACGACTATCCAAGTCGGCATTTTTATCTTTATTACTGCGTTAATCGCATTTTTAACCTTTATTAAGTGTCGTGCGGCGATCGCTTCAACAGACCACTCAGTAGAAGCGGATAATAAGGAAGTTTTCTTAGCCGGCGGCGGCTTGTCTTGGCTTTTCGTGGCAGGTTCCATTACCTTAACTAACCTAAGTACTGATCAGCTGGTTGGAATGAACGGCAATCAAATGTTGTTAGTAGCTTGGTGGGAATTTGCGGCGGTTGTCGGTTTGATTGTCTTGGCTAAGGGGTTTTTGCCGGTTTATTACAAATACGAATGCACTACGACCACGGAGTTGTTGGAGAAACGCTACGGCGATAAGCATATTAGAGCGGTGATTAGCGTCTTGTTTTTACTTGGTAACGTGGGCATTTTCATACCCGCGATGTTATACGGTGGTTCGAAGTTTATGATCACCATGTTCGGTATTGACACTTCGATTATGTACCTGGCGATTGCATTTGCCGTTGCCGGAGCGGCTTACGCAGTATTTGGTGGACTACGAGCGGTAGCCGTATCCGATGCGTACAGCGGTGTACTATTGCTCGGCCTAGGTCTAGTAGTGGTGATTCTTGCACTGAACGCAATTAACTATGACTTCACTGGTATTCCTGCCGAGCGATTAACTCTCATCGGAGATAGTGCATCGGCTATCCCTTGGCATACGCTTCTCACAGGTATGCTCTTTATCCAAATATTTTACTGGAGTACTAATCAAACGATCACCCAGCGGGCGATGGCCTCTCCGACCGTTAAAGAAGGCCAAAAAGGTGTTTATGCTGCGGCAATAATTCGTTTGCTGATCGTGCCTGCAATCATTGTTATCCCAGGTATTGTTTCCTATAAACTATATGGGCGTATTGAAAACGATGGAGCGTATGGTCGGATCGTTGGTGATATTTTACCCGTCTGGTTATCGGGCGCATTCGCCGCGGCAATTGCGGCGGCGGTTTTGACAAGTGTTAATAGTATTTTAAATGCCTCTACCGCTTTGTACGTTTGTGATATTCATGAAAAGTATTCATCGACCAAACCCAATGTTAAAAAACTAAACGCGATTATTACCATTACTATTGTCCTCATCGGCTTATCGTTGGTGCCATTTTATGCAAAATCGTCGAGTATTATCGAAACGATACAACAGTTGTATGGTCTCTTGAGCATGCCGATACTTTCGGCGTTTTTGGTCTGTTTGTTATTTGACAATGTCGATTCGCGCGCGGCCATTGTCGGTGTGATTTTCGGTG
>CAYQVT010000051.1:0-13429 GCA_964420885.1 uncultured Gammaproteobacteria bacterium | reverse complement strand
ATACTATTTTTTAACGCGCCGATTCACTATATCCACTCAATGTTCGTCACACTGATAAGTTGCGTGCTGTTATCTCTTGCAGTTAGTCGATTTGTGTTCGGAACGTCGCCATCACTCGTGGCACGTGGGTCATAAAGTTTTTAGGTTATTTAGGGAAAGGTAGCAACTGATGCTGATAGGCAATGTTATTTGCCACTGACGACTCGATTACCATCATTAATGTACTCAAGCGTCAGATCAACGATTCATAAAGGCTGGTTAATTCGCGAGCTATGTTTGGCCAGCCCAAATGATTCGACGTATATTGTTGAGCCTTGGTACCTAAAGAAGTCAGGTCTTTTTGGTTGTCAAATATTCGCTCAAGCGTTACCCTGATATCGTCGACATCAGTGCGACACACGAAGCCTAGCTTATGATCATTGACGACCTGCGCAAGGGCTACTTCTTTAGACACCAATGGTGTTAGACCATAAGACATCGCTTCGATTACGGAAATGCCGAAATTTTCTGAATATGAGGTAAGCGCGTAAAGGTCTGAGTGCGTCAGTAGCGCGACTTTCTCGTCTCCGTCAACGTGGCCCAAAAAATGGCATCTATCCCCGATCTTTAGAGTACTGACTAACGATGTCAGATCGTCCTTGTAGTTTGGTTCTCCGTCACCCGCAATAAGAAGTGTATAGTCGGTATTTGTCGATCGTGATAAAGCATGGAGTAATAATTCTAGGCCCTTTTTCTGGTGCAATCTGGAGAGATATAAAAGAGTGAATTTGCTGCTCTTCACGCTATATCGCCGCATTAATTCGCTTTTAGAAAATCGCGCTTTCAATGGAGGGTGAATTCCTAGCGGTATTACCGTACCTTGTAAGGTGAATCTTTGTCGTGCTTCTTGGCTCTCCGATTCGGCGGTGAAATGAACCTTTGATGCCGACTCGATGTTACGCCGTTCTATCAACTTGAGATAAATTGTCTTCTTTAACGAAGATTGCTCTAACGACCAATGCTGTAATTGGCCGATAGGGCGCACTATGTAGGGCATCGCTTTTTTTCGGGCTAAGTACATTGCATAGCTCGAGCAATAAGAAAAAATGGCGTGAACGTGAATCACATCATAGTGAGTGATATTGCTAGAAAGCCAGTGAGTGAAGCTACTCGAATAAGCAAATTCTCGCGCCGCACTAAGGTTCGGCGAGAAACGTTTAAAAAATCGTGTCGGCGCACCCTTGTGTTCAATCAGCGTACCTAAAGTGACGTTTAGTTCATCGGGACCATTGTCATTAGTGGTAGCGATCTCGGCATTATGCCCAATATCATTTAAGCTGCGAACCATTTCGATTACAGCTTTGCTTGGGCCTCCTCGGCAAGCCGCCACGGACGGGATAACGTGTAATATCTTTAAGCGCTGCCGATTATTTGGCATGCCGTTCTTTCCAGTCATTTACCACCGTAATACTCCAACGGCGATACCAAGGGGTTAAAGGCATCCAGTCCGGTACTTTCGAAGTCGGCATATGTTGCCAACTGGATTCAAACCATTCGTCGAATGGAAATCTAAACCCTTGTTTGGGGCGATTAACAACCCAAGGCGGCAATTCAGGAACGCAATCTATTAATAATTTCTTGCCTTTTTGTAGACGAAATTCAGCAGGAATACTGTTGATTTGCTCGACAAATACTCGGTCTATAAACGGCACACGCAGCTCCAGCCCCCATGCCATACTCATCACGTCACTGTCCCGTAACAATTGGTTCCGCATATACAAGCTTAATTCAAGATCGCTAATATTATCGGCAATAGTTCGATGGTTAGGCTCCGAAGAGGCGATGTCTTTTGGGTTCTTTTTACAAACAATATTGGTAAGTTCTGCGGCTTCTGATCGTGAAAATATTCCCCTTAGACTCTGATGTGCTGTAGTGAGGGAGAGTGGGTCGCAAATTGCGTCGCCTATTCGGCGATGTCGAGGTGAGAGTTTTTTTGTAATTTTATTGCTTACATACCGCACTAAAGGTTGCACTAGGCGAAAGGAATAACTCTTCTTCATCATTTCTGGGAGAAGTTCAAAGGACTTATAACCGGCGAATAGTTCATCGCCTCCGAGACCTGATAGAACAACCTTTTCACCTTGTTCACTCGCCAATTTCGAAACACAATATGTATTAAAACCGTCGATGGTTGGCTGGTCGATATCAATAAGGAACTGCTCAAATAACGGTTTCGCTACTTCTGGCGTAATTAGAAATTCAGTATGATTGGTGCCAAAATGTTGTGCAACTCGAGCGGCAATGTCCCCCTCATTCCATTCTGGGTTTTCAAAGGCGATAGAATACGTATTAATTTGCGTTTTGCTCAGTTTGCTGGCGATTGCGACCAAGGCGGTTGAATCGATTCCGCCACTGAGAAACACGCCAACCGGCACATCGCCGACAAGATGAGCGCGAACGCTATGTTCTAAGGCAGTTCGGCAGACTTCTATAGCCTTGGGCTGGCTGAATTTCTTAGCTTCAAAATTTAGTTTCCAATATCGATGAAGCTTGGTTTTACCACCTTTCCAGGTGAGATAGGTCCCAGCAGGCAACATTTTGACATTTTTGACCATAGTGTAGGGTTCAGAAACCGACCCTCTGAGGAAGTAACTCTTCAAACCGCGGCTTGAAACACGTCTGGAACTATAGCCAGACGCCAGCAGGGCTCGTATCTCGGATGCGAAAACAAATGAACCGCTTTTTTTCAGATAGTAAAACGGTTTTATTCCCAATGCGTCTCGCGCTGCAAATGCTTCTCGCTCTTGCTCGTCCCAGATCAGAAAAGCGAACATGCCTCTTAATACTTGAAGGCAGGCAGGGCCCTTGTTAGCGTAGAGCTTGAGAATGACTTCGGTGTCAGAGTCGCTCTGAAACGTTTCTCCTTCTAGTTCTAGTTGGGTCCTTAGCTTCTTATAGTTGTATATCTCACCATTAAACGTAATTGTGTAGCGTTGATCTTCGCTGCTCATCGGTTGATGACCACCTTCGCTCAAATCGATAATTGAAAGTCGGGTATGGCTTAATGCCGCTTGGCGAGATGGCGAGAAATAGGCGCCTTTATCGTCAGGGCCTCTGTGTATTAGCGCCGTTTGCATTGCTTTGAGGCTTAATGCTCGGCCTTTGATGGTTGCGGCTGAAACACTGTGCTCAAGATTGGGATCTTGATTGTCAGCTTGATCTGATTCAGGAGCCAGTGGTGAAAGAATTCCTGCGATGCCACACATATTTGTTAGTCAAATTTACCGTTTTTGTCAGCCAAATTAACGGAGAAGCGTTAGCTTTCTCCGTTAATGGCTATACTATAGTTTCTCCCTAGAAAAACAGCAATTTAGCTTGATTGTTTAATGTTAATCCGACTTATTGCGATTGGCATTGCTATTATCACTCGGCTTAGCATTTGATTGCTTATTCGGCGCACCGGCCTTTTTTTGCTCACCACTGTTTTGATCGGAGCTTTTGTTGACAGTCTGAGGTTTGTTAGATCGATTACGGTTTCTATTGCGGTTTCTATTTCGATTACGGTTTCGATTATTACCGCCTTCACCTTCAGCGCCTTTATCATTCTTATTATTTTGAGCCTTATTTCCGTTATCTTTCGGTTTGTTGTCTTTATTTGAGGCATTTTGCTTATTATTCCGATTGCCGCCACGTTGCTTATAATTACGCCCACGGTTGTTGTTAGCTTTACCGCCGCGTTGATTATTATTGCGACCACGGTTGTTAGAGTGCTTGCCAGCTTTTTTATCGTTCTTCTGAGGCTGCTCTTCTTCACCAGTACCGAACAAAGCGCGCCATAGTCTCACAAAAATCCCTGGTTTAAGTGGTGCAACTGGTTCGGGTTTGGGGGCCGGGACAGGTTTATCGCCCATTTGCACCGATTCAATTCCCACCGCTGGTTCTGTGTTTGGCGCAATTACCACATTGTTGGTTTGGTTCTTCTTTTGATATTTCGCTTTGCGTGGATCTTCTTTGGGTTCTTGTATTTCAGTTTTATAGCTAGGGAGATTCGGCATTTCATCTAAATCTTCGCTACGCAAACGCTGAATTTTGAAATGAGGTGTTTCTAATTCAATGGTTGGCACGATAGTAATATTGGTGCCGAGGCGATTTTCCAAAAGACTCACTTCATGACGCTTTTCGTTGAGTAGATACGTCGCTGTTTTAATCGGTAAATGCGCGTTTATCGCTTCCGTATTCTCTTTGAGCGCTTCCTCTTCAATAATTCGCAAAACGCTTAGTGCAGATGAGCCAACACTGCGAATATGGCCATTGCCTTCACAGCGCGGACAAACATGGTAATTTGAATCGCTGATTGATGAACGCAGGCGCTGCCGAGACATTTCCAGCAGACCAAATCGCGATATGCGTCCTACTTGTACTCGAGCCCGGTCAGCTTTTAATGCTTTTTGCAGACACTGTTCTACTGCACGCTGATTTTTGTTTGCTAGCATGTCGATAAAATCGATGACCACCAAGCCGCCCAAGTCACGAATACGGAGTTGTCGAGCGATTTCTTCAGCTGCTTCTAAGTTGGTTTGTAGAGCGGTTTCCTCTATGTCGCTGCCTTTGGTTGCGCGCGCCGAGTTTACGTCGATTGAGGTCAGTGCCTCTGTTGGATCAATTACTAGCGCACCGCCTGCTTGCAAACGCACTTCTCGAGCGTAGGCCGATTCGATTTGATGCTCGACCTGATAGCGTGAAAACAACGGAACAGTGTCTTCGTACATTTTTAACTTGATCACGTTATGTGGCATAACTTGATTCATAAAACGCGTCGCTCGATCGAATATTTCTTTATCGTCGATGATGATTTCGGAAATATCACTGCGAAAATAGTCGCGTATGGAGCGAACCACCAAATTGGTTTCCTGATAGACCAAAAACGGTGCTGCCTGAGCTTCAGACGCTTCTTGAATCGCATCTGATAAACGTTGTAAGTAGTCTAGGTCCCATTGAAGTTCTTCCGAACTTTTGCCGATTCCTGCTGTCCGTGCGATCAACGCATGTTCGCGAGGAATTTCCAGTTCAGACATGGCGTCGCGTAGTTCTTGGCGCTCTTGCCCTTCGATCCGACGCGATATACCACCACCTTTTGGATTATTTGGCATAAACACCAAATATCGCCCCGCTAAGCTAATGAACGTTGTTAATGCCGCGCCTTTATTTCCCCGCTCGTCTTTCTCGACTTGTACCAGTAACTCTTGACCTGTTTTGAGGACATCCGAAATCTTTACTTGGGAAATAGGGGTTTCAGAATTGTAGTTTTGAAAGTAGGTACGCGAGACCTCTTTCATTGGTAAAAAGCCTTGGCGATTGCCACCATATTCGACAAACGCAGCTTCCAAGCTGGGTTCAACACGAGTGATTTTACCTTTGTAGATATTACCTTTCTTTAGCGCTGTGCTGGCGGACTCAATATCCAAATCAACTAATTTTTGTCCATCGACGATGGCGACGCGTAGCTCTTCCGAGTGCGTTGCGTTAAATAACATTCTTTTCATTTTTTCCCCTAGCCAATCTGGCAAGTTAAGAAAAACAGCGAATTATTCAGTGAGCGGAATCGAGAGTGAGGAGCGAATGTGCAGAAAGTAGGGAGGTTTTAGCAATGATACGGGTAGCACAATCGGCTGTAATCGCCGTATTGAAATACCAAGTTATCGTATCTGAAGATCAATATTGAGTCGCAATGTTGAATCAATAGTAACCTTCGGTTCGGGCCTTTGACTCCTATCCGGCTATGGACTAGAACCGATACAAGGCCTTGTGTAAAAACCAATATCTGAGCCGAGCAACAATGGCATTGACTCAAGTTTGATGCTCAAAGTGGCATGATAACAGTGTTAAATAAACGAGCTCACACGGTGTGAAAGCTTCATAATTAAACGGTGTTATCACACCATAAGCTAATTCTTTCTGCGAGGACTAATTACACGTTACTAGTTACTTACTAGGGTGTTTTAGCGCCTAAATCGCTGTGTCACTACCGTTTCTCTTGTCAGAATAAGTAGCTGTTTGCTAATCAATCACGGGTGGTCATTACGCTAGAACTTGTTTCACTAACAACGTTCAATTTATTAACGACTCGGCGCGTGAGTTAGCCTGTGTGCCTCATAATTCAGGGTGAGGTACATTGCCCTGTTATGCAGCACCTTAATAGCAAATAATTATCTAAAATCGTAGTAATCTCGAGTGGGCCGTGTGTTGCCCGATCAGTTTGCCAAAACTCGCTGTATTAGATTATTCAAATGCCTAAATGCATTCAATTCACTGTTGCGAGACACTTCTGTGGGTTTATAGGCAAAGCAAACACCTAATGGTGATCACTTAAGCTGCAAAAGCCAACTGCGTTTTTAAACCGATTTCGCTACTACGTTTTTTCGCCAATATATGAGCCAAAAACGCCTGCAGTATCCTAAAAGCTATCGAAATCAAGTTGTTAACTAACTCGTTCCGTAACTTATTGAAATTCTTTTGTTTAATTTACTTTTCGAATCTGACCGAACAACAGCCAGACGGACGAAGTCTAACAGTTAGTGTTGGTATTAGCAATGCGCCTTAACCACGCTAATATTGCGGTTCCTACACGTTGGGTTAGCCCCCGAACTG
The DNA here is from genome assembly GCA_964420885.1 of uncultured Gammaproteobacteria bacterium. GTDB lineage: Bacteria > Pseudomonadota > Gammaproteobacteria > Arenicellales > Arenicellaceae > Arenicella. Next base: position 6,802 of record CAYQVT010000051.1, on the reverse strand, counting down.
CTTTATAATTACCGACAATTAGCCAAGGGCGATCTCGTGTCAAAAAAACCAACTTCAAAGCCAAAGAATCGTGCAGTAAAAAGCGCAAATACCAAACATAATCTCGCGATAAAGACTGGGGCTAATTTAAACAGAGGTTCTGAAAAAACAGCACTAAGAAATCGTGCTCGCTCTCATTCAAAGGTGAGCTTCGTAGAAGTAGACGAAAATCACGATGGCCAACGATTGGACAATTTTTTAGTCACCTATCTAAAGGGTGTTCCAAAAACCCACATCTATCGAATTATTCGCAAAGGTGAGATTCGGGTTAATAAGGGGCGAGTAAAACAAACCACTCGATTGAAAGAAGGTGACTCTGTTAGGATTCCTCCAATCCGCCTAGGCGCAACTCAATCAGGTGGCCTCGATGGAAACCGATATCGCTTTTTGGCGGATGCAGTACTGTTCGAGGACGATGCCTTACTTGTTATCAATAAACCTAGCGGCATGGCGGTGCACGCAGGTAGCGGTATTAAAGTAGGTGTGATCGAAGCGCTGAGGGCTTATCGAAGCGACCTTAAGTATATTGAATTAGTGCATCGTCTTGATCGAGAAACCTCAGGTGTATTGGTTCTTGCAAAGAAGGCCAGTGCATTGAAAACTCTGCATGACGATTTTAAGACTAACTCTTTGAAGAACCCCCGACTAGACAAACGCTATTTGGCATTACTTAGAGGTCAGTGGAAGCATGGCCAGCGTCGTGTCACCAAGGCGCTCAATACCAGCGCTCGGCGCCATGGCGAACGTAACGTTGTGGTTGATCCAAATGGCAGTTATGCGAGTTCGATTATGACGCCAATCTCAGTCGCCGCAACGGCGTCGCTGGTCGAAGTTAAGCTGCTTACCGGCCGTACTCATCAAGTGAGAGTTCACGCGCAGTCAGAAAATCATCCGGTTGCAGGGGACCCGAAGTACGGTGAATCAGAATTTAATAAGGACATGAAACGAGTTGGCTTGTCACGATTATTTTTACACGCCGCTAAATTGACCTTTATACACCCATTAAGTAAGAACTCGATCACCCTCGAAGCACCATTGCCGAACGACTTGCTTGCGGTGCTTAACAACCTTTCATTAGGGCAAAATTAAACTATGTATCAACTTATCATTTTTGATTGGGACGGCACTATTATGGATTCGGCCCAGAAAATTTCGAATTGTATTCAAGCGTCGGCGCGAGACGTGGGCTTGGCGGTGCCCAGTACTCAAAGCGCAAAGAGTATTATCGGTTTGGGTCTATTTGAAGCAATGCGGCATTTGTATCCAACGGCGAGCGAGGCGCAGGTAGCGGCAATGGTGGATGCGTATAAACATCATTTCTTAATCGCCGATGATACTGAACAAAAACTATTCGATGGTGTTGTTGATGGTTTACAAGCGCTCGAAAGCGCCGGCGCAGTCTTAGCTGTTGCAACTGGCAAGTCTCGTGCTGGCTTAGATCGGGCATTTGGAGCGTTGGAACTTAAACAGCATTTTATAACCTCGCGCTGTGCTGATGAAACAAGGTCAAAACCGCACCCTCAAATGCTGCATGAGATTCTTGAATTCACAGCAATCGAACCCCACAAAGCTATTATGATAGGCGATACGACCTTCGATTTAGATATGGCTACTAATGCCAATATTGCTGGCCTCGGTGCTGGCTATGGCGTGCATTCTGAACAGATGTTATTAGACTCCAATGCATTATCAGTTGAAACGAGCTTTGAGCGAATAGTAGCTTGGTTACTAGATGGTCGAGTCGAGCGTGCTTATGCTTAAGAAATTAATTGGCTCTAGCCAAGGTCTGAAGGAAGGTGGAACGGGTTTGCGTTTTGATGTCAGAAACGCTTCTGGTGAAGTCATTCCTGCATTTGTAGTGCGTTATGACCGTCAGTATTTTGCCTTTTTGAATAAATGCGGCCATATCGCAGTGCAATTAGATTATATGCCAGGAGAGTTTTTCAGCGACGATGGTCAGCGTTTAATTTGCTCTACACACGGGGCAGAATATGCACCTGATACGGGAGCTTGCCTCGGCGGTCCCTGTTACGGAATCGGTTTAGAGCCTTTGATGATTTCTGAGTTAGAGGGCAAGCTGTATCTCGAAGACGTTAATTTTGCTGTGATAGACGATCAGGCCGTTTAGTTTGGTAGTAGATGTAGTTAGTAGTAGATGACCTAGAGGGTTTAAGAATGTTAGGACGAAATAGTAGTAGCTCAGCTTTGCCAGGTAGTAACACCGCGCCGGTAACCTCAAGTGAGGTGATGGAGCGTCTGGCCGAAGATTATATGAAGGACAGAAAATGGCGGCGCATCTTTAAGATTGTATTGCTCTCCCTATTCGTGATCTATGTGCTTAGTGCTGTTTTTGTGGCTGGAAACAATGGAGCGGCAGTCAATGCTAATCGGCCTCACACGGCCTTAGTTGAGTTAAACGGAGTAATTAGCCTCGCTAAGGGTGATGTTTCGGCGGACCGGATGAATGCGAGTCTTCGACGAGCGTTTGAGTCTACGAATTCCAAGGGTGTTGTGCTAAGAATCAATAGCCCAGGTGGTTCTCCAGTGCAATCAGATCAAATTAATGCAGAGATCGTTCGACTTCGCGGGCTTTACCCGAATAAGCCCTTTCATGTAGTCATCTCAGATATATGCGCGTCGGGAGGTTATTATATCGCAGCTGCGGCCGATCAAATTTTTGCAAACCCAGCTTCGATTGTCGGGTCAATTGGAGTTCGAATGGATGGCTTTGGCTTCGTCGGTGCGATGGAAAAATTAGGAGTTGAGCGCCGCTCTCTAACAGCAGGCGCTAACAAAGCGATATTGGACCCGTATCTCCCAGTCAACGAAAGCCAGCGAGCTCATGCACAAGAGATGTTAGGCATTATCCACCAACAGTTTATCGGTCGAGTTAAGGACGGTAGAGGTGAGCGTCTGAGTGATGATTCAGACTTATTTAGTGGTCTGTTTTGGAGCGGTGAGCAGGCGAAGGTTCTTGGCTTGGTCGATGAGTTTGGCAGCTTAGATTACGTTGCTCGCGATGTGATCGGTGAGAAAGCGATTGTGGATTATTCGTTTAAACCAGACTTTTTACAACAATTTGCTCAAGATCTGGGCGTGTCAATTGGATCACGTGTCGCGAATATTTTTGTTGGGCGATTTGAACTTCGCTAAGTAAATTTGTAAATTACTTGGGTGACTGAAATTGTTTTATTGAGAATTGGATTTACCGAACTTAAGATTTAGTCTGGCTAATTGCAGATACAATTCAGCAATCATGCGTTGCCAAGTGTATTCGAATCCAGCATAACCGTTGAGAGCTAAGCCCTTAATTATTAGGGTGTATGGAATGACTGCCAATGGTGCGATACCCCAATACCTTAAACGATCTGGCCAGGATAATGTTTGCCATTTTACGCCTGCCAATTTTTCTGCCTCTTGAGCTGCGTACCTGCGTTGCGACGCAAGCCAACGACGATAAGGTTTACGGTCGTCGTGCTGCATCTTATTTTCTAGCTTAATGACCAGACCGTCGATGATGACTCGTTGAGTATGGCCATCGCGATGATAGTGTGCGGACTTTCGTCGATATAACGAGGTCCTGGGCGGGTATAAGGAGCCTTTGAGCGGGCGACCGCTAATGAGGTACTCAAAGCCAATTTCAAAGCCTTGTACTTCATCACTAGGCACAAGGTCGGCGATTTCCGCTTGCAGACTGGGTGTGACAATATAATCAGAGTCCATCGACATTACCCATTCGGTTTGAATGTCTTGCGCTAAACCGAAATTACTTTGATCCGTGGGGCCAGTGTACTCATTTTGAATCACTCGAACATTATCGAATGTTGCACAGATCGCCAATGTTTCGTCGCTACTGTAACTGTCGATAACTAACACGTCTTTGGCCCATTTAAGAGCGTTTAGAACACGTTCGATGTTCGGCGCTTCATTATAAGTGGCTATTATGGGGGTGATTTGATCTAGCATCGAAATGACTTAAAATTGATTACGCGTCTAGTCGGCGAACACATCGAAGCCCTGATTTTCCAACATCGATACCAGACGAATTAAAGGTAAGCCAATCAAGGCATTGGGGTCGTCGCCCTCGAATTTTTCTATTAGTGCAACACCTAAGCCTTCTGATCTTACGCTACCGGCACAATTGTAAGGTTTTTCTTTACGAAGATAACGCTCGATGGTCGACGAGTTAAGCTTCTTAAAATGGACCGTGAATGGCACCACCTCAGACTGAACTGACTTGGTCGCAGAATTGACAAGAGCTAGGCCGGTGAATAATTCGATTTTCTTGCCCGAGGCGGCCTCTAATTGAGCGATGGCTCTTTCATGTGTATGTGGCTTACCCACAATCTCACTACCATGTAATGCTACTTGGTCTGATCCAATTATCAGTGCGTTTGGCTGCGATTTGGCAATCTCTAGCGCTTTCGCAATGGCTAATCGCTCAACCAATTGCACTGGTGTTTCGTTCTCGAGAGGGGTTTCATCTATATCTGGGTTAATGGTGTCAAATGGCACCATTAGTCGATCCAATAACATTTTGCGAAATGGTGAGGAAGAGCCGAGTATCAGTCGAGGGTTGGGCATAGGTGAGCAGATATTGTTATCGAATTAAGCGTAAGCCTAATTATGCGATAATAAACTTTTAGATGCACTTATTGTATACGAGCCTCCAGTTCCGAGAGTATTCGGTTCGATAATGTGGGACTAATAAGCATATTTATATATCATATAAATATGATATATTTAAATTTACTTAGAAATGAGTTTGGAACATATTATGACTAATAAAGTTATTGAATTAGGAGTTGTTGGCGTTGGTAAGATTGTCCGTGATCAACACCTTCCCTCAATTGCTAATAACGTTTCATTTAATTTGGCCGCGACCGCCAGTCGAAATGCATCTATTGATGGCGTGCCTGCCTTTACTGACATTGAAACAATGTTGGAAGAGTCAGAGTTAGACGCGGTGGCATTGTGTATGCCACCTCAATATCGGCAAGCCGCCGCACGAGTGGCGCTAGAACATGGAAAACATGTGCTACTGGAAAAACCGCCAGGTGCAACCGTGTCTGAAGTTGAGCAGTTGGCCGCCTTGGCAAATGAAAATGGCGTATCCCTCTATGCAACTTGGCATTCTAGACACGGCGCTGCAGTAGAACCAGCACGGGCAATCTTATCGAAACGTAGGGTAATTTCTGCCTCCTTGTCGTGGAAAGAAAACGTTAGAAAGTGGCACCCAGGACAGGAGTGGATCTGGCAAGCAGGTGGTTTAGGTGTTTTCGACCCAGGTATTAATGGTTTATCTATCCTGACCCATTGTCTGAATTCGCCAGTCTTTGTGACTGCCGCCAGCCTTGCATTTCCGGCTAATAAAGCCGCGCCAATCGCAGCTGAGGTAAACTTTCAAACTGCTGATGGGGTAGTCGTCGATGGGCAGTTTGACTGGCGAGTAAGCGGTTCAGAAGAATGGAATATAGACTTTGAAACCGACCAAGGTTTGCTTCAAGTTAAAGACGGTGGCGCTATTTTGGTCGTTGATGGGCATAAACTTGATCTGCCTCCGTATTCAGAACATGGCGAATATGAAGCGATTTATGCAGACTTTGCGCAATTAGTCTACGGTGGAAATTCTGATGTTGACCTTCAACCGCTTAAGCTCGTTGCTGATGCATTTTTGTTAGCCAAACATGAACAAGTAAGTGCATTTCACCAAGAATGACGTCAACACCAGTCGCCAATAGTGCTAATCACGACCATATAGACTTATTTGTCGATGCGATGTGGTTGGAGTCGGGCTTGTCGAAAAACACTTTGAGCGCGTACCGTTCTGATCTTAACCGTTTCGCTAAATTCATAGGAGGGACCGACTTAAGTGAGGTTGAGCAAGCTGACGTGCAAAAGTTTCTCGGTTTTATGATGGCAGAAGGAATTAAAGCCAGCAGTAGCGCCCGAGTTCTATCAACGTTGAGGCGGTTTTATCGTTATCAAATTCGTGAAAATAGAATCAATGTAGATCCATGTGCACAAGTATTGTCGCCAAAACAAGGTCGTCCCTTGCCAAAAGCTATTAGCGAGCAGCAGGTTGAGGAATTACTAAATGCCCCGAATACGAAAACCGCGCTCGGTATTCGTGACAGAGCGATGTTGGAAACTTTGTATGCAACCGGTTTGCGGGTAAGCGAGTTGGTCGATCTCTCACTGCTTGAAGTTAGTTTGCAAGTAGGGGTGCTTAGAATAGTCGGCAAAGGTAATAAGGAACGTTTAGTTCCATTAGGTGAACAGGCGATAGAATGGGTAGAACGGTATCAGCACGGTTCACGAATAGATTTGTTAAAGCGTCGACAAAGTGACGCGATGTTTGTAACCGCACGTGGTGCCGCTATGACTCGGCAGGCGTTTTGGCACATCATTAAAAAGTACGCAATTATAGCTGGCATTGAGCCGTCCCTATCGCCTCACACATTGAGGCATGCGTTTGCCACTCATCTGATAAACCATGGCGCAGACCTGAGATCTGTGCAAATGCTTCTTGGGCATGCCGATCTTTCAACTACGCAAATTTACACCCACATAGCGCGTGAACGCTTGCAATCGATGCATTCTCAGCATCACCCTCGAGGCTAAGACCTTGTGTAGATACGGATAGGGGTTCGAATTAAACGGACAAAATGAACCCTAGGTGACCCAAATAAGGCGAAAAGACTGGTAACGTTGGCTATTATTGTGCAGAATCGGGTTAGGAAAACAGTATTAGCCGCGTTTC
>CAYQVT010000050.1:0-18790 GCA_964420885.1 uncultured Gammaproteobacteria bacterium | reverse complement strand
ATAGATAATCAACTACTATTTTTCTTATGAATGATATATATAAGTTTTGGTGATGTAAACGGGGAAAGAGCGGTTTTTACCGGTCTCAATAACAAAATTGTCTAATACACGAACAAAAAAGGGTGCTGTTAAAGCACCCTCTATTAATTGGCTAATTTGACCCATCCGCTTATTCTTTAACACTGGCCGTCACAAGACTGGTCAAATTCACAATACCGCGTGGAGATGTAGTCCGCGTGATCGCGTGTATTGGTTTGCTTGAGCCGAGAATAATGGGGCCCACCGACACCCCGTTTGCAAGTGACTTCAATGTCGTGTAGGTAATGTTAGCGGCATCTAAATTTGGCATTATCAATAAGTTAGCATTTCCAGATAATGAACTCTTACCCGATTTTTCACGAATTTTAGGGTTAATCGCCATGCCAGCTTTCATTTCTCCGTCGACCTCTAAATCTGGAGCAATCTCAGCTAAAATTTCTTTTGTACGTGCCATTTTTAGTGCCGACTTGCTTTTATGACTACCAAAATTCGAGTGAGAAAGTAACGCCGCGCGAGGAGTCATGCCAAAACGCTTTATTTCTTCGGAGGCCATTACAGTGATATGCGCCAGTTCTTCGGCGGTTGGGTCTTCATGAATACTTGTGTCTGCGATAAAGTAAGAGCCATTCTCAAGCAGTAAAAGGTGCATCACCGCCATATGTTCGTCTGGGTGCGTTGTGCCGGCACAGTGCTCTAATGATTTGATTTGCTCATGGAGCTTTACGCTTGGCCCGGTCAACGCCGCGTGTACCGTGTTGTCTTCAATCAATTGACATGCTTGAGAAATTCTATTGTGCGCAGACTCGCCTTCAGGTGCGATGATCTCATAATCTTTAAGCTCGGTAAGTCTAAGCCCCAGTCTTATGACACTGCTGCGAATTGTGTCCGCATCACCGATTAAAACAGGGCGAGCATAACTCTGATCAACGACATCTTGAACCGCTCGCAGCACGCGGTCATTCTCACCATCGGTATATACGACTTTATGAGTTGTGTTTTGTGCCTTTTCGAAGATAGGTCGCATTACGTTACCGGTACGATAAACCAATGGTTCTAAGCTTTTTTGATAGGCTTCATAGCTTTCAAAAAGGCGCGTTGCAACCCCGCTATCAATGGCTGCCTGAGCGACCGCAGGCGCAATCGTGGTGATAAGTCTTGGATCAAATGGTTTTGGTAAAATGTAACCAGCACCAAATTGCATGGTTTCATTTTGGTAGTAACTAGCGACCACTTCGTTGCTTTCTGAAAGGGCTAGATCGGCCAATGCATTGACGCACGCGACTTCCATTTCTCGAGTGATCGTGGTGGCGCCTACGTCGAGCGCGCCCCGGAACAAGAACGGGAAGCAAAGTACATTATTGACCTGGTTAGGGTAGTCTGATCGACCAGTCGCCATAACCGCGTCGGGTCGATGCTCATACACCAATTCAGGTTTTACTTCCGGGTTTGGATTAGACATTGCCAAGATGAGCGGTTTATCAGCCATGCTTTTAAGCATTGCGACGCTTACTAAATTAGGCTGAGAGACACCTAAGAATACATCGCAATCTACCATCGCATCGTCTAGCGTTCGCGCGTCAGTATCCTTAGCAAAACGCAATTTGGTGGGGTCCAAATTTTCGCGACCGGTGTGAATTACACCACGACTATCAAGCATCAAAATATTATTAATGTTGACGCCAATTTCGATCAGTAAATTAGTACACGCCATTGCCGCCGCACCTGCACCAGAGACAACTAATTTTACTTTCCCGATATCCTTGTCAACAACGCGAAGCCCGTTTTTTACCGCAGCGGAACACACAATGGCGGTGCCGTGTTGGTCGTCATGAAAAACCGGAATGTTCATTCGCTCACGCAGTTTTGCTTCAATCTCAAAGCATTGCGGCGCTTTAATATCTTCTAAGTTGATGCCACCGAAGGTCGGTTCTAAGGCGGCTACCACGTCGCAGAATGCATCGACATCAAGTTCATCAACTTCAATGTCGTAGGCATCTACATCGGCAAAATTCTTGAATAATATAGCTTTACCTTCCATTACTGGCTTGGAGGCTAACGCGCCGATGTTGCCTAGGCCTAATACCGCTGTTCCATTGGTGACCACACCAACGAGGTTACTACGCGAGGTATAGGCAGCCGCTGTTAATGGGTCTTTTTCTATCTCAAGGCATGGTTCGGCAACGCCCGGAGAATAAGCCAAGGCCAGATCTCTTTGGTTAGTCAAGGGTTTGGTTGCTTGGATTCGAATCTTCCCCGCTCGAGGGCTACGGTGATAATGTAAGGCTGCGTCGCGAAGTGAATTACTCATAATGTCTGTTGTCCATGTTTAGATTTCGGAATTCTAATTTTTTTGTTCTATGATAACAATGTTACCGTATAGAGTACTCCGCTACCAATTTCTACTAAGCAATTTTTTCTGCTTCATGCGCTTGAACGTCAGCATGATACGATGACCTCACCATTGGCCCCGACGCTACGTGTTTAAAGCCAAGCGTATTTCCAAATTCTCGCAGTTCTTCGAATTCGTCAGGGTGCACGTAACGCTCAACTGGCAGATGGTTAAGGCTGGGTTGTAAGTATTGCCCTAAGGTGATCATATCGCAGCTATGTTCTTTTAAGTCGCGCAACACGTTTTTTACTTGATCTAAGCTTTCGCCAATGCCCAACATTAGCCCTGATTTGGTATGCACTTGAGGTTGCGCTGCTTTAAACTTTTTTATTAAATCTAACGACCACTGATAATCGGAGCCTGGGCGAACTTTTCGATACAATTCGGGAATGGTTTCGAGATTATGGTTAAACACATCGGGTGGCGTGCTTGACATCAATTCGATGGCAATATTCATACGGCCTCGAAAATCAGGTACTAACACTTCGATTTGTGTTTTTGGGGTTAGATTTCGAATTTCTCGTACGCAATCAACAAAGTGCCCGGCACCACCATCTCTTAAGTCATCTCGATCAACAGACGTGATCACAACGTATTTTAACTTCATGGCTGCGACAGTGTCCGCTAGATGTCGCGGCTCTTCCTGATCCAGTGCCAATGGGCGTCCGTGAGCAACATCACAAAAGGGGCAACGACGAGTACAGATGTCGCCCATAATCATGAAGGTTGCGGTACCGCGAGTAAAACATTCTGAAAGGTTAGGGCAAGAAGCCTCTTCGCACACTGTGTGTAGCTTGTTTTCTCTGAGCGTTTCTTTAAGTTCTTGAACTTTATTTCCGTGAGGTAAACGAATTCTAATCCAATCTGGCTTTCGCAGAGGCGAAACCGTTTTTTCGATTTTTACCGGAATGCGCGCCATTTTCTCAGCGCCACGCAGTTTTTCGCCAGCCACAATGGGCTTGATTTTGGGACGATTGCTTTTAATAGTTGTGTCGGACATATCTAAGCTAGGCTAAACTAGTTGCGTATTAGAACAAGCGGGAAGTATAACAACTAATGTCAAAGAAAGACGTACTACATAGAGCTGATATAGAAGATATCGTTGCGCGCTTTTACGATGTGATGCTAAAAGATCCGATTATTGGGTTTATATTTACTGATATTGCGAAAATACAGCTAGAGCATCATTTACCTATTATTGTGGATTTTTGGGCTGATAGTTTGTTTAAACAAAAGAAGTATCAAGGTAATACACTGCAAAAGCACTTAGACATTCATCAAAAAATTCCTTTACGACCTGGTCATTTTACTCGTTGGTTGTTTTTGTTTGATCAAGCCGTGGACCAACTCCACGAAGGTAAGAATGCAGCTTCGATGAAGGCGAGGGCGGAAATTGTAGCGAAGAGTATCTCGGCGGCTCTAAGTAATGGTAAACGCGCAAATATGCATTTAGTTCTTGGTAAACATTACGAGCACCACAAGCGATAAGGCTCTATAAATCCTCTGAATAATAGATCGCTTGAAAACCGCGAATTGAACCTATTGCTTTCGTAAAAATACTGGGTTGAATGGGTCCGAATCTTTTGCACTGTATTGATAGCCTGCTTGCTCAAAGTTTAACAAGGTATCGAGGTCCTCGACTCGGTTTTGCAGAATCCATGCCGACATAATTCCGCGCGCCTTTTTAGCAAAAAAACTTATCATCTTGTATTGGCCGTTTTTCCAATCTCTAAAAACAGGAGTAACAATGTTAGCGTTAATATTCTGTTTTTTAAGTGATTTGAAATATTCATTTGAGGCCAAGTTAATCAGCGTGGTAGAGTCAATTTTCTTTAATTGTTTATTCACGTTCTTAGTGATGCTATCGCCCCAGAAATCGTATAAATTTTTGCCGTTGGGGTTTTCAAGTTTTGTACCCATTTCAAGCCGGTAAGCTTGCATTAGGTCGAGCGGGCGCAGTAAACCATACAAACCCGACAAGATTCGCAGATGGTCTTGAGCATATTCTAAGTCAGCATCACTAAAGGTTTCGACTTCTAAGCCAGTATATACGTCGCCTTTAAACGCCAAGACCGCTTGCTTGGCGTTTTTCTTTGTAAAGGGACGGTTCCAGTTGTGATAGCGTTTGACATTCAGTTCAGCCAGTTTTGGGCTTATTTTCATTAATTTTTCAATATCGTCCGGTGATTTGGTCGTCAAGACGTCGATTAGCTGTTCGCTTTGTTTCAACATAGAGGGCTGTGAGTGTCTAAGCTGCATAGACGGCGCTTCGAAATCGAGTGTTTTTGCAGGCGAAATTACGATAAGCATGGGTGTGGTTTACTAAATGGTTGCGTGATTTGGTTGGTCTAAATATAGCCTTATCGAGGTGAGAATCCAATCAGCAATTAGGATCACCAAAGCTTGAAAACGGTCGTCCTAGTTGAATAATGTGGCCCGAGTTTCCAGCAGAAAAACTAGTAGGTCTAAGGTTTTTGCCCGAGCTTAAGTAACGCCGTCATCAAGCTCTAATTAGTATGTCAGGCACTAAATATAACGGGGCGGCAAAATCTAACACCGTCGAAGTACGCCCAAAGTGTATTCCATAGGCTCATCGATGATAAGACTGAGCTGATGACGGTATTTAGATTCTTGCAAACAGCTAATATTGCTTAACCGACAGCATTGGATAATATCTAGACAGATTCGAAATAGTTGCACCGTCTAACAAGTTGATATAGCTTTGTTGGGCTGCTAACCCGTTGCGCCAACTATGCAATTGAATAAACATAACCGAAATCAGTCCGCCGAAGAAGACCTTTCTCAAGGACCTTCTTCTCAGGGGCCCTCTCAGGGACCTGTGGTGCAAGCCTTTTTTGAGCCTAGCAGCAGTACCTTTTCTTATCTCGTGCGAGATTCGACCTCAAATAATTGCGCGATAGTCGATTCGGTGCTTGATTTCGATTATTCTTCTGGAAAAGTTTCCTACCATTGTGCCGATAAGATCATCCAGAGAGTGGAGGATTTGGGTTTGAATGTGTTGCTGTTACTGGAAACACATGTGCACGCAGATCATCTTTCGGCGGCTCCCTATATACAAAAACATCTAGGTGGGAAAATTGCAATCAGCAAGCACATTATGGAGGTACAACATGAATTTGGAACCCTATTTAACGAAGGAGTCGAGTTTAATCGCGACGGTAGTCAATTCGATATTCTGTTAGACGACCAAGAGGATTTTGAAATTGGTAGCCTAAAAGGCATGGCGATTGCAACTCCCGGCCACACACCTGCATGCATGTCATTCTTAATAAGCGATGCTTTGTTTGTAGGAGACACAATGTTTATGCCTGACTCAGGAACGGCACGTGCTGATTTTCCTGGAGGCGACGCTCGCGTTTTGTATCGCTCAATTCATAAGCTATTGAGTTTTCCTGACAGCACTCGAGTATTTATCTGCCATGATTATCAACCTAATGGGCGAGCGTTAGAATACGCTACGACCATTAAAGAACAGCGCTTACACAATATTCATGTGAATCCGGCGGTCGACGAAGATCAATTTGTGAGATTGCGAGAAGCTCGCGATGAGCAGTTACCAATGCCGAAACTTATTTTACCGTCATTACAGGTGAACATGAGAGCGGGTTATTTTCCCGAGCCTGAAGAAAACGAAGTTCGCTATTTAAAAGTGCCTATCAGTGGTTTAAGGGGCGAGGTTTAAGGCGATAACACAAAAAACAGTTACACAACTTAGAATTGATCCAATGACTGCAGAAAATAGCGCCGTTTCAAAACAAGAACCTATCTATGACGTGCTTATTGTTGGGGGTGGTTCAGCAGGAATAGCCACCGCCGCTAGTTTGTTAAAACGCAAGCAGGGGCTTAATATTGCAATCATAGAACCGTCAGAGGACCACTACTATCAACCCGGGTGGACTATGGTCGGAGGCGGCGTATTTGAGGCCGAGTCGACGCACCGTAAAACGAAAGACCTTATTCCCAATGGCGTCATGTGGTTGAAACAAAGGGTTATTAGCTTTTCCCCCGACTCCAATCAGGTTGAACTCGATGATTCCTCGACTGTGAGTTATCAACATCTTGTCGTCGCACCAGGCTTAAAACTGGATTGGTCAGGTGTTGAAGGTTTGGAGGAAACGCTAGGAAAGAATGGTGTTACCTCGAACTATCGTTTTGACCTTGCCCCTTATACCTGGGAATTGGTACAAAAACTGACTAGCGGAACAGCCATATTTACCCAACCACCAATGCCGATAAAATGTGCAGGGGCACCTCAAAAAGCACTATATTTGTCGGCCGACTACTGGTTTGAAAATTCAAGGATCGGCGATATTAATATAGAGTTTTTCAATAGTGGTGGTGTGCTCTTTGGCGTACCCGACTATGTGCCGGCACTTGAACAATACATAGATAAATATGGTGCTAAGTTGAACTTCATGAAAACCCTCGTTAAAGTCGATGGCGATTCAAAAACGGCATGGTTTAAAGACGCCGACGGTGAGGAAAGTCAGACATCGTTTGAATTTCTGCATGTGTGCCCACCTCAGTGCGCTCCGGATTTTATCCGCGCGAGCGAATTGTCTGACGATGCTGGTTGGCTCGAGGTAGACCCACATACTTTACGGCATACTCGCTTTGCCAATGTATGGGGCGTCGGCGATGTAATGAATACACCGAATGCCAAGACAATGGCTGCAGCACGAAAACAAGCGCCGGTTGTGGCTGAAAATATCATCAACGTATTAGCTGGTGGGTCAGAAAACGCACAATACGATGGCTATGGTTCATGTCCGTTAACCGTCGAGCGCGGTAAGATCGTATTAGCGGAATTTGCTTACGGGGGTAAGTTAGTTCCCACTTTTCCAGAATGGCTCAATACGGGAACCCAACCCAGTAACTTCGCATGGTGGCTTAAGGCAAGCGTATTACCATGGGTTTACTGGCAAGGCATGCTTAAAGGAAGAGAGTGGTTCGCAAAGCCAAAGTAGTCAATAAGCTAGCCAGAAAATCTGGTTTAGCTATTTCAAACGAATAGCAATTGCTAGTAAACTCGCGCTTTGGAGGATCGACTGACGTCAAGATGCCTACTTAATTAGTCGTTGTAATAGCATAAATAAGGTTCATTAATGCGATAATACTTGCATTGGGTAGTATCGAGTAGTGAGATGCTCGATAGACAATTGTTATCAGCGTTCTCTATGATTATGTTCCATGAGTATAATATTCTTTGTTGGGAGCAACTGTCGCTCGCCGAATAAACGAATTAACATCGACTCCTGTCGATTTGCGCTGTAACATGAATTGCATTATCAATTTTCCAAAATAAGCAACAAATTAGGCACTTAATTAAGATGGCTATTGAGCTGGAAGCATCCCAAGATCTACATAAGATAAACGAAGCTAAATTGTATGCCTTCGAGAAAGAACAACGTCAGCTTTTTGAAACAATATCTATTCTCCGAGAAAAACTTGAAGAGTTGGAATCAGATGCCGATGTTCGCGTGCAAGAAACGGTGGCCTCGACCGCGAGGGAAATTATTCAGCTAAAGGAAACCGCCGCTGCGTTGAGGGAAAAAATCGACGATGTGAATAATGAACGAGACGACATTGTACAAAAATCTGTTGCAGATGCTAACGGAGAGATCAAACAATTGAAAGATACCGTGGAAAAATTGCGCGATGAGCTAGAAGGGCAAAAGATCAAATTTGAGGAAAAAATTCAGCGTTTAAACACCTTGGCTCGAGATGAACAAGAACAACTAAGAAAGACCATTATAGCCATGCGAGATCAAATTGAGGCCAGCGATGCTTGAGCAAGACGGCATTGACAAAAAAACAAGGGAGCCTGCCATGAGCCCAGTGCTGAGTCTCGAACGGGAGCTTGAAAAAGCCCAGACTTTATTGAGAGTTTCAAGAGAAGTTGCGGGTCTTTCTACGCTTGAGGAAGTTTTAAAAAAATTGGTAGAGATCACCGTTCGAGAGACGGGAGCTGATCGTGGCTCCTTATTTTTGAACGATGAAAAAACAGGCGAGTTATTTACTCGGGTGGCTCAAGGAGTGCATAAACGAGAGATTCGCCTTCTGAATTCCGGTGGTATTGCAGGGCACGTTTTCACCACAGGTGAAGGTGTGATAGCACTTGATGCCTATGCTGATGAAAGGTTTGATAAAATCTCGGATTCGAAAACTGGCTATAAAACTGAAAGTATTCTTTGCGCACCTATCAAAACTGTTAATGGCGACGTAATTGGTGTGGTTCAAGCCTTGAATAAGGTGCAGGGTGATTTCGTACAAGAAGACCTTGAGACGCTTGAGGCATTAGCAACACAGGCCGCAATAGCGTTGCAAAGTCGCCAGACAATTGAACAAATGACTGCGTCGCGAAAGACTGAGATGGAATTCTTAGATATTGTCTCAGATGTCACTTCTGAGATTGATCTCAGTGTGTTGCTAGGTAAGGTTATGGGCGAAGCAACTCGTTTACTCGATGCTGATCGTTCGACCTTGTTCCTAAATAATGAAAAAACTAATGAGTTATGGTCGGAAGTTGGCAAAGGATTAGAATCGTTCCAGATAAAATTGCCCAATAGTGCCGGTATAGCGGGTGCGGTTTTTCAATCAGGGCAAACAATTAACATTCCGCACGCTTACGCTGACTTGAGATTTAATCCTGCTTTTGATAAGAAAACCGGTTATTTCACCCGTTCAATACTCTGCGTTCCTGTTGTTAATAAGAACAATAAAGTGATTGGCGTCACGCAGGTTCTGAACAAGCGCGGCGGGCCGTTTACGCACGAAGACGAGTCACGCTTGAAAGCCTTTACCGCACAAGTCTCTATAGGGCTTGAGAACGCTCAGTTGTTCGAAGATGTTCACAATATGAAGAACTATAACGAGAGCATTTTAAACAGTATGTCCAATGGCGTGATCACGCTCGATGAAGAAGGCATGATCAAGACTTGCAATTTTGCAGGCTTTAAAATTCTTGGTATTGAAGAATCTGATGTTGTTGAAGTAAAGGCCGAGGAATTCTTTATCGATAGCATTGCTTGGATCTATGAAAAAATGAAGATGGTCGCAGAAACCGGTGAGGCTGATATATTCATGGACTCTGAGATTGAATTTAACGATCGAAAAATTTCCGCTAATCTCACAATGTTACCGTTGAAGAACCAAGCAAAAAAACAAATGGGTTCGATGCTAATGTTTGAAGACATTAGCGCAGAAAAGAGGATGAAGTCTACGATGTCAAAATACGTGGACGCCTCTCTTGCCGAAACCATTATGGGTGACGAAGAAAATATTCTTGGTGGTAAATCAGAAATTGCCACTGTCTTGTTTTCTGACATAAGGGGTTTTACGCCGTTGACAGAGGAACTCGGAGCTCAAGGCACTGTTAACTTACTCAATGAGTATTTTACGCTGATGGTTGATTGCATAGAGACTGAGCGAGGAGTGCTTGATAAATTCATCGGCGACGCGATTATGGCTGTTTTTGGAATACCTGTAGTTGGCGAAGATGATGAAGATCGAGCGCTCAGATGTTCGATCGATATGCTGAAAGTACTGCAAAAGTACAATGCCGATAGATTGTCCAAAGGTAAATTACCTGTAGAAATAGGTATCGGTTTGAATACCGACAAAATTGTTTCAGGAAATATCGGATCACCGAAACGAATGAATTATACTGCGATTGGTGATGGTGTTAATTTAGCTGCAAGGCTAGAAAGTGCGTGCAAGCAATATGCAGCACAATTATTGATAAGTGAATATACTCATAAGAAACTAAAGGGTACCTATCGAGTTCGCGATGTCGATAAGGTGATTGTTAAAGGAAAGACGGAGCCAGTTGGTGTTTATGAGGTGTTAGATTTTCACACCGAAGAATCTTTCCCGAACATCATGGACGTTGTTAGCCATTTTAATTCAGGTATACACTTGTATCGCCATCAAGATTGGGATAAGGCGATTCATCAATTTGGCGAAGCTTTAAAATTTAATCCGCAAGACCGTTTATCGCAAATTTACATAGACCGCAGTAATTTGATGAAGGCTGACCCACCCGGAGATGACTGGGACGGTGTATGGGTTATGAAGAGTAAGTGATTGTTTTTATAGATGCATAAAAAGCCTTTATCGATAGTGGCTCAATCGTCTTAATTTGCATCAACGAATGGAGCCGAAATAGGATCTCTTTCGAATTTCAATGTAATGGGATTGGTTTCAAATTTGGCTGGACAAAACCTGTGCGTGCTTTATCGGAAAATAGTAGTTCTTTCGAATAATGGCTCATCATAATTTTAGAGTCGATCAAGATAGGGTTGTGGTCGATAAACTCGTTGAAAGAGGCACTTGAATCCACGCTATTCATAAAATGGCGAACTGCTAATATCCAAGCTTGCGTTATTGTTTCATGGTATTTCGAGGCTGGTTCAATTTCGGCGTGCTGCAGTAACTTAGTTAAACTGTGCCGCATTGCGGTTACAGCCTCGCTTGCCCCTTTTTCGGTCAGGTAAATGTACGCTAACCGTAGATGCGCTTTATGGTTGAAGTTTGACACCGCAAATTCACACGATTCAACCTCTTTACGGAAATTGTTGTCATTTAGAGATATTGAGTGTGTCATAGTGTGATTGAAGTTAGGGGTTACCAATGGAAGTCGAGATCATGCCAGGCTAGTCAAACCTGAGAGCTAATGAGAATGCGCTAAACTATGATAAGCACGATCAATAAACATCTTAGGGTCACCTTTTGATGCGTCAAATTCAGCGGTTGGCTTAGCGGCAATGACGTCTTCTAAGCTCGCGCCATTGGCAAGCAAATTCTTGATTCGGTCTCTCACCGTAATGAGCATGTCGACATACTCTTGCATGGCATCGTAGTCAGTAACTGGACCGTGCCCAGGGATTACTATGGTGTCTTTGTTAATTTGTTTCAGGATTTCCTGACAAAAATTAATAACCCCGTCTATTTGACCGCCATTACCTGAATCAATAAAGGGGTAGCCAGAATTGTTAAAGACATCACCCATGTGTACCGCATTAGCGCCTCTAAATATTACCGCTGCATCGCCAGTAGTATGCGCGGGGCCAAAGTGCAGTAAGTCAATTTTTTGATCATTGAGATGAAATTGCATGTCGCTCTTAAATGTGACGTCAGGCCAAGCACTCTTTGGGTAGGCTTTTTGCTCATACGCGGCCAGTACCAAATTGATAATACGGTCCTGTTTCATCATTTCCCGAGAATTTTGCTGAGCTACTAACCAAGTGCCGTCAGGCCCTAAAGATAAATTACCTTCGGCATGATCAAAGTGCCAGTGAGTGGTAACTGCAAATTTGATTTCGCCGCCACCGATTTCAGCGATTGCCGCTTTTATTTTTGGCATTAGCTGTGGAAATTGGTCATCAACAATGAATACACCGTCTTCTCCAATACTTACGGCAATATTGCCTCCGATTCCAAACAAAACATAGAGATTGTCAGCCACTTTCTGAGTTTCAATTTCAGCACCTTCTAAGTCCCAACCAAATGCGCTAGTGAGTTGCTCTAAATTCATTGGCTTAGGGCCGGGTACCTTATCGTGCGCATATGCGGCGCTAGTTAATAGAATGCTGTTCAGAAGGAATGATAAAACAATAAGAACTTTGATCATTTTGTGCTCCAGATAAAGTGGGTGGTGTTATTTGCGGTCAAACTTTCTTAGAGAAGAGGGAAAAGAAAACTCGGTTCTCTTCGAATCAAATATCTTAGACGTAGATCTATAAGTTAACACAAACGTAATTGAGCGAGAAGCATTGCATTGATGCCTAGATCTCGGCCGGCCTTATTAGCTCGGCGGGCGTAATCCGGATAATAAAAAATCGGAGGCCAATTGTATTTTTTTGATGCTGTATTTAGGTTTATGGTAAAGCAGATATATTCCGGCTTCCGGATTCCTAGTAATGGAAATGGACGTGTCTACCAGTGAAATTTCAAGCAGCTCTCCGTTGCTTAATTCTCTGCGTATTCCCCACCTTGGTACAAGTGCAATGCCCAACCCCTTGGACGCCTGGTCAACCAAGGCATCGCCTTGGTTGCAAATGTATGTCGCTTGAGTGTCCACCTCGCTCCATGCGCCGAGATTATTGGCCTGCCACATTAGAACCCCGTTTGGACCTCGGTAATGAAGCGTTTTATGTTCTTCCAACTCCCTGCAATTACTAGGGACGCCATTAGCCATAAGGTACCGGGGTGACGCGACTAGCACAAAGTTGTTATCTGACAGCTTATGAGCTACCGCTCGTTCGGGAAGATTAGCGGTGGCTCGAATTGCTATATCCGTCACGTTATCAGCGAGGTTAGAGATACGATCCGTTAGCTCAATATCCAGTACGATATTTGGGTATCGCTGTTTGAACTTGTCGAGTACTGGTAGCACACAAAATCGACCATAACCTGGCAGTGCGGTAACTCTCAGTAAACCTGATGGCTCTTGAGATTGATTGCCTACTATCTCGTCTGCTGTGTTAAGCGCCGCGATTGCGGGTTGTATCTGGGACAGATAGATTTCCCCCAGTTCAGTTAGGGTCACCACTCGCGTAGAGCGATGAATTAATGTGGTACCCAACTCCTTTTCGAGATCTTGTATCCTTCTCGATACAGAAGATGTCGGTACGCCGAGCTTTTTAGCAGCGGCGGTAAAACTGCGTGTTTCTGCAACCTTTAAAAAATATGACTGCGCTCGTAATTTGTCCATTTCAAATATATTATTATTGTCGAATTGACAATTCTGTTAAGTAAAAACTGGCTATTAAATCATGAAATATTCACATCTATAATGATTATGACATTAATCCAGTCATTCAACCCTGATTTGATAAAGCCCCATTTTGGGCGTTTCTAGTTTAGTTGTTTTTTTAGAGCGCAATATAAAGTGTTTTGTGACGTCTTAAAAATGGGGGCTTGCGAGAATCTAAGAATTCGATGTAATTTCTAATTTGGAGAAGTAGATGAAAACTCTTAGCTTGTTTCTAATCGTTACAGTTATGACGCTCTATACCGCGTCAGCCAGCGCCATTGAGGCACTTAACGTCGCTGAGCGTCAAGCTGGCCATTTTGAAAGTTGGGTGGCACTTGGAATTATTCTTACATCGATCACGACGTCTTGGTTTTTAAACCACAATGCGCCAAAGGTGAGAGTGTTTGGTACTCTTTTATCCTCCTTAGGTTGTTTTGTTTTGGCTGCATGGTTCTTCTTTTTTGTCTTACAGACGGGTTTTTTGGAGAATCCCAAACCAAATCAAACGCCACTTGATTCAGCCAAACCGGCTCTCTTATGGGGGCAAGCGTTTCTCGCATTCGCAGTGGGTCTCGCTTTGTTGGCGGTCGCTGTTAAACAACGAAAAAATACCCAAAACCTGGCGCTCAGAGCGGTTAACGAAAAGAACCGTTATGGACGGGTTTCAAGAGTGTTGCATTGGACCATAGCGATTTTGTTTCTAGCGCTGATTCCAATGGGGATTTTTGCGTCGATCATTCCAGAAGGAACTCCATATCGAGTCGAGTACTATGTCGTGCATAAGACGATCGGGGTGATCGTTTTTGTTTTAGTAATTTTTCGTTTAGTGTGGAATAAGATTTCACTGCGCCCTCAACTGGAATCGAGTCTCAAACCAATCGAGCGAAAAATGGCGCACGCCACACACCTTACTCTGTATATTATGATGGTCCTGGTACCTGTAACTGGTTTCATAATGACCAGTTACCATGGTGCTCCTACATTCTTTTTTGCTTGGCAGCTCGACCCTTTATGGAGTTTTAGTCAGACTGGAACAATTGCCTGGGGAATGTTGCACAAATATTTTCTTCCTTATTTTCTCTATATTATTTTAGGGGCACATATACTAGGGGCGATTAAGCATCACTTTGTTGATAAGCATACCGACGCAATCAAGCGCATGGTGTCGTGATTGCCAATAGTTGTTTTAAGTCTACGCCACTCTATTAATTGTGCGCGATAAGAGGCTCAGCTAAAAATGAGAACAACTAGTTGAGTTTAACTGGATCATAATAAGGAGTTTAGGCGTTACGGATATTCCCGTTGGACAATTCTTCGTGACGCTGGCGACAACTTTTTTATTTGGCCGAAGCGGTGAATTGAACCTTGGATTTTTATTAGCAAGTGAACATTGAAATCATTGAGTGACTTAAATATGAACTTGGAAATCAACGTGGGTGTAGGCTTACTTTGATTTTCTAGGACAGTCACTATCGTAGTGATGATCAGATTGGTCAATAAACGTGTCAATGAACAATTTGGCCAGCGCCGATTTTTCTACTTGCGCTTCTGTTAATGAATTGCCCCACCAAAGTCCATTTTCACTGTTCGCCAACGCAATCATCGCAATGCCTTTCTTCGGCGCGCGTAGATACAGAGCCGAGTATCCACTGTCTGGATCCCAGCCTCCATGCCACATTAGTTTGACACCTTCGTGGCATTGGAAATACCAGCCAAAACCATAGGGTGAACGATCACCGGAGATAAAATCGGCCGAACGAAGGAGTTTTTCTTCAGCACCCTTGGGAACAATTACGCCTTCGCTTAGAGCTATTTCATATTTTGCTAGATCATTCACCGTAGACACTATTCCTCCACCACCGGCAATGTGCTTGTCAGGGCGGGGCAATTTTGTCTTTCTGCCACTTGTGTCGACTTTAAATCCATCCGCAAGCTCGAAGTAAATATCAAGTTTTGTCCGGTCCCACATGGTCGCCATCGTTCGGCCCATTTTTGCGGGTTTCAATATTTCTTTGTCAATCACTTGCCCGAGGTAGTTGTGTCTTCCTTCGACAGCCTCAATACCATCGCCAAATTTGTGTTCAAGATGACGTGACAATCTAGAATACATGATCGGGTTGTACATGAATTGCGATCCCGGGGGGTCATTAACCTGATGATGTAAAATATCTCTAATTGTGATCCGCGCCTCGCAGTTTAGACCCTCTGCAAAAGGGATGGTCGAGGAGGCTAACCAATTACACAATCCTTCAAATCCTGGGGTCTCGGCGGCAGGTTCATTTAGCTCAATTTTTTGCTGATGTGCTAAATGTAAGTAGGCGAGACCAACAAATGTTTTTGTCAGTGATGCTATCCAAAACGGGGTATCGGTGGTGACGGGCACCGTTCTATTTCTATCGGCGTAGCCCAGACCGATGGACCAAGCAAGTTGTTTGTCTTTGACAACGCCTATAGCAAGACCAGGAATACGTTTCTCGATCCTAAATTCCTTGAGTTGATTTTCGAAATTGTCGAACTCCTCGTCATTTGCGTATGAATCGATGCTCATGCCTATCGCGATGATTAATACGATACCGGCGGTTAGCATTACTTTATTCATTAATATTGAAAAACCTCGACGAAACCATAATTAAACCTTAGCGGATTCTTCTAGAATTCGCAGAACTTATTGTAAATAGGGCGCTAGATAGTGGCCAGTATACGAACCTTTAGTGTTCGCGACCTGTTCTGGTGTGCCTTGCGCGACGATCTCTCCGCCGCCATCGCCACCTTCTGGCCCAAGATCCACAATCCAGTCGGCCGTTTTGATGACGTCAAGATTGTGTTCGATAACCACCACTGTGTTTCCGTGGTCACGGAGCGTATGCAATACCTCGAGTAGTTGGCGTATATCGTAGAAATGTAATCCGGTTGTTGGCTCATCCAAAATATACAGAGTTTGACCGGTGTCTCGTTTGGAAAGCTCTCGAGCGAGCTTAATGCGCTGTGCTTCTCCACCGGACAAAGTAATAGCGCTTTGTCCAAGCTTTATATACCCCAAGCCTACCGACATCAATGTGGTCAGTTTTCTGTGAATATTGGGTACCGCACTAAAGAAGTCGGTTGCGTCTTCAATCGTCATATTCAATACATCGTGAATGTTTTGACCCTTGTATCGTATGTCTAAGGTTTCTCGGTTATACCGTTCGCCCTTGCAGACGTCGCATGCGACGTAAATATCGGGTAAAAAGTGCATCTCTACCTTGATCAAGCCGTCGCCTTGGCATGCTTCACAACGGCCGCCTTTTACATTAAATGAAAAGCGTCCTGGTTTATAACCACGTGCTCTAGCTTCAGGAGTTCCGGCGAATAATTCTCTAATGGGCGTAAATAATTGTGTATAGGTTGCGGGGTTAGATCGGGGTGTTCGACCAATAGGGCTTTGATTTATATCGACTATTTTGTCAACTTGCTCTAAGCCTAAAATTTCTTTGTGAGGGGCAGATTCGATGCGGCTTCGGTTGATTTTCTGTGCAGCTGACGGGTAGAGTGTATTGTTAATCAGTGTGGATTTTCCAGAGCCCGATACGCCCGTTACGCAAGTTAATAACCCAATAGGGATGCTAACCGACACGTTTTTAAGATTATTTCCGGATGCCCCCTTTATTTTGATTTGTGCCTTCGCATTATTTGCATGGCGTGTTTTGGGTATTTGGATCGTCTCTTCACCAGAAAGAAACTTGCCGGTGAGCGAATTTGGATTATCCTTAATTTGATCAATTGTACCTTCAGCGACAATGTTTCCACCATGAACGCCAGCACCTGGGCCTATATCGACGATGTAGTCAGCGTGGTTCATCGAGTCTTCATCGTGTTCTACCACAATGACTGTATTACCCAAATCGCGTAAATGTGTGAGGGTGCCAATGAGTCGATCATTATCGCGCTGATGCAAGCCTATTGACGGTTCATCTAGAACATACATCACACCAACTAAGCCAGAACCGATTTGTGAGGCTAAACGAATACGTTGAGCCTCGCCTCCCGATAAGGTCTCAGCTGAACGATCCATACTTAGGTAGTTCAAACCCACATTTACAAGAAACCCCAGTCGATCGTGGATTTCTTTTACGATTTTATCGGCGATTTCAGCTCGATTACCTTCAAGTTCCAAGCCGTCAAAGAATGTTAGGGCATCGCCAATTGAGCGATGCACAATTTGATCAATGCTGGTGTTTTTAATAAACACGTTGCGAGCTTCCAAGCGTAAACGAGTGCCGGTGCAATCTGGGCAGGTTTGAGAATTGATGTATTTTGCCAACTCCTCTCGCATGCTACTCGATTCCGTCTCTCGATAACGCCGTTCCATATTGGGAATAATGCCTTCCCAAGAATGGTGACGCACAACCCCTTCACCCTTGTGGCGTAAGTAACTGAATTCGATTGCTTCGTCACCACTACCGTGCAGCAATTTGTCCAATTGTACTTGGCTGAGGGTATTGAGAGGCTCGTCGACAGAAAACCCATAGTGGGTAGCGACGTTTTGCAGCATACGAAAATAGAACAAGCTACGGCGGTCCCAGCCTTTAATTGCTCCTTGCGATAAACTAACTTCGTTATCAAAAATAATCTGCTTGGGGTCGAAATACTGTTTGTTACCCAAGCCATCACACGAGGTGCACGCACCAACGGGGTTATTAAACGAAAATAATCGCGGTTCGAGCTCGCTTAAGCTGTAACCGCAATGATTACAGGCGTACCGTGAGGAAAACACCAATGTTTTCTCTTCTTGTTCATCACTTGGCAATACTAAGATCTCAGCCACACCTTCGGCCAGTTCTAAGGCTGTCTCAAAAGACTCAGCCATACGTTGCTCGTTTCCTTCTTTAATCACTAATCGGTCAATGATGATATCGATATTGTGTTTAAAGTTCTTTTTCAATGTGGGAGGCTCGGCCAGATCGATGACTTGACCATCAACACGGGCGCGAATGAAACCCTGAGCATGCATGCTCTCCAACAAATTTAGATGTTCCCCCTTACGGTCGCGAACCACTGGTGCCATCAACATAACCTTGGTTCCTTCGGGTAGACTCATGGTTTGATCGACCATTTGGCTGATGGTTTGAGCCTCTAGGGTCACATTATGATCTGGGCACCTAGGGTCCCCAACTCGCGCGAACAAGAGTCGTAGGTAATCGTAGATCTCGGTGATCGTACCAACCGTCGACCTGGGGTTATGTGATGTTGCTTTCTGTTCAATTGAAATAGCTGGCGAAAGGCCTTCAATAACATCTACCTCAGGCTTCTCCATGAGAGACAAGAATTGACGTGCATATGCCGAGAGCGACTCGACGTATCGACGTTGGCCTTCCGCATAAATAGTATCAAACGCTAGTGATGATTTACCGGAACCGGAAAGGCCAGTTATTACAATCAGTTTGTCTCGCGGTAATTCGAGGTCGATGCCTTTTAGATTGTGAGTTCGCGCGCCGCGAATGGTGATTTTTTCTAACACGTTGGAAACTTCTTTGGTTGACTAAGTCTGAATAAAAGAATCAGTCCGGTAGGCTTTTTAAAGCGGTATCTGCCGACTGAACAACCTG
>CAYQVT010000049.1:11871-19240 GCA_964420885.1 uncultured Gammaproteobacteria bacterium | reverse complement strand
AACTTAATTGGCTTCGCGATTCCTGGTTTGGGAGTCATTTTGACACTCGTTCTGGTGTTGCTAACCGGTTTGGTTGTTGCCAATTTCTTTGGCCGACGCTTGGTTAGTGCTTGGGAGAACTTACTTTCTCGAATACCGCTGGTAAGAACGGTTTACGGTGCCGTTAAACAAATCACAGCGAGTTTATTTTCTGACGCTAGCCAGTCCTTCCGAGAAATGGTGTTGGTGGAGTATCCGCGTAAAGGAATTTGGGTGTTGGCGTTTGTGACCGGTGATACGCCTAAACGATTTCAAGAGGTGACGAATCAAGATCTGGTCAATATTTACGTTCCGACGACGCCAAACCCTACCTCGGGTGTGTACATCATGGTGCCCCGTGACGACATCACATTGTTAGACGTGCCAGTAGAAGTCGGCTTGAAAATGATTTTGTCAGCAGGGGTAATCAATCCTTTGGATGACCCAGAAGAAGCCAAGAAAATAGCCGCAGAAATTATGAAAAAACAAGATGCTCGAAATAAAGCTCGAGCGGAAAAATGAGTTTTCGCAAACTAATTAACACAGTAAATTTTACGACTCAATTAAGGTATATTGAGAAAAATTTGCTGATAAATAAGCAAAGTATTAAGAGAGAAAAATGAAAGCACTACGTAGTCATAATTGTGGCGAAATTAATGAAAATCTAATTGATCAAGTTATCACTGTGGCCGGTTGGGCACAGCGTCGCCGTGACCATGGGGGTGTTATTTTTATTGATTTACGTGATGCATCAGCCTTGCTTCAAGTGGTCGTTGACCCAGATGCGGTTGATGCCTTTGCAGTTGCTGATACGGTTCGAAATGAACACGTTTTGCAAGTAACCGCCAAAGTGCGTGCCCGACCTGAAGGGACTACAAACGCTGATTTACCAACCGGTATGGTGGAGGTCTATGCCACCGAAATCGAAGTTCTAAACCGATCGGAGCCAATACCGTTTCAACTCGACGACGATGATATGAGTGAGGCTGTTCGCCTCAAATATCGTTACCTCGATTTACGTCGAGATAAGATGCAAAAGATATTTCGATTGCGCAGCGGTGTGACTAAGTATTTTCGCGATTTTCTCGAAGCAGAGAATTTCTGTGATATTGAGACGCCGATACTCACCAAATCAACCCCTGAGGGTGCGCGCGATTATTTGGTGCCAAGCCGAGTTCACGCGGGTGACTTCTTTGCTTTGCCTCAGTCTCCACAATTGTTTAAGCAATTGCTGATGGTGTCGGGTTTTGAGCGCTATTATCAGATTGCTCGATGCTTTCGGGATGAAGACTTACGTGCTGATCGGCAACCTGAATTCACTCAACTTGATATCGAAACTTCATTTATGAATGAAGAAGAGATTATGGCCATGATGGAGGATATGATTCGCGGCTTGTTTAAGTCTAAGCTGGATGTGGATTTGCCCGCTGAGTTTCCCCAGATGAGCTACGCAGACGCCATGGAACAATATGGTATCGACCGGCCGGATTTGCGAATTCCATTAAAGTTGGTCTCGGTGACAGACTTGATGAAGAGTGTCGACTTTAAAGTCTTTTCGAACCCTGCTAATGCCGAGGACGGTCGTGTGGCGGCGATGCGAGTGCCAGGTGGCGCCGCTAAGTTAAGTCGCAAGCAAATAGATCTTTATACAGAGTACGTCAGTAACTATGGCGCGCGGGGCTTAGCGTACATCAAAGTAAACGATTTGTCGGCCGGGCTTGACGGCTTGCAATCTCCGATCGTTAAGAATTTGAGCGGTGACGTACTTCCAAACGTTATGAAACGTATCGGAGCGCAGGATGGCGATTTAGTTTTCTTTGGTGCCGATCGAGAAAAAGTGGTGAATGATTCATTGGCCGCTTTGCGTGTCAAAGTTGGTACCGATCTCGACATGCTTGAGAGTAAATGGTCACCTCTGTGGGTGGTAGACTTCCCGATGTTTGAAAAAGACGAAGACAGTGGCCGATGGACGTCCTTGCACCACCCATTCACGGCCCCTAAAACTGATCAAATTGAAGAACTCGAAAGTAATCCAGGCGCGGTGTTATCACGAGCCTATGACATGGTGCTCAACGGTACCGAGTTAGGTGGCGGGTCAATTCGTATTCATCAGACCGACATACAAAAGCAGGCCTTTACTGCACTTGGTATCGATGACGATGAGGCTGAAGAAAAATTTGGGTTCTTGTTAGACGCATTACGTTACGGGGCCCCTCCTCACGGTGGTATTGCCTTTGGGATAGACCGCATTGTGGCAATGATGTCTGAGGTAGAATCGATTCGGGACGTAATTGCCTTTCCAAAAACTCAAAAAGCCTCGTGTTTACTTACACAAGCGCCTAGCGACGTTGATAAAACTCAATTACGCGATTTGCATATTCGCTTAAGCCCAGCGGCACAAGCGGCCAAGTCTTCGGAACAAGGATAAAATATTTGGAATGCTAATACCAAAACGTCTACTTGAGTATTAGGTCGCGTTGCTTTATGCCAGAAAACACTAAGGTGAACGCAGGCAGCGAATCATTGGTAAAAAAAAATGTGTCGTTGCAGGCCTATAATACTCTCTCGATTCCGGCGAGCGCGGCCTATTTCGCGCGATGTACTTCTTTAGAGCAACTGGTCGAGAGTCTGAATTTTGCGAGAGAGAACGAGTTGCAAGTACTCGTTTTAGGAGAAGGCAGTAATACCGTATTCTCTAAAGACTTCGATGGTTTATTGGTGTTGAATCGCTTAACGGGCGTCACACTACTGAACGATAATTCCGATAACGTATTAGTCGAAGTCGCCGCAGGTGAAAGCTGGCATGATTTTGTCCGATATTCACTTAATCAGTCCTGGTATGGGCTTGAGAATTTGGCACTTATTCCGGGACTGGTCGGTGCCGCTCCAATTCAAAATATTGGCGCTTACGGAGTTGAAGTTAAAGAAGCGATTGTCTCGGTTAATACCTATGATATTGAATCACAAGAAGTGATTCAATTGAGTAACCTCGAGTGTCAATTTGCATACCGAGACAGTATCTTTAAGCAAGCACTCGCGGATAAACGCCTTATTACCTCGGTTGTATTTCGTCTCTCAAAATGGCCTAAGGTTCGCCTGTCGTACCCAGCATTAGCTGATCATTTAAATGATTCACCAAGCCCTCTAGACGTTTTCAATGCCGTATGCGAGATACGGTCATCGAAACTACCAATGCCAGAAGACATGCCCAATGCGGGTAGCTTTTTTAAAAATCCGATCGTTGATCAAAGCCAATACGCGCGTTTGAAGGCGTCTTTTCCTAAAATTGTGGCGTTCACTTTGGATAATGACAAAGTGAAATTGGCCGCTGCATGGATGATTGATCAGCGCGGTTGGAAGAACAAATCCGTGGATGCCGTTTACGTACATCGTGAGCATGCCTTGGTGGTGGTAAACCCAAACTCAAAACCCGGAGTGTCAGTGTTAAAATTGGCCGCGGCGATTCAACAGGACATTGAATCCACCTTCGGTGTAAGCTTAGATATAGAGCCTCGGGTCTACTAGCGCTACACTTGGCATCAATTTCTCAACTTGATGCCTCCAATAAATAAGAGAACAGCCATAGTCTGTCTCTAAAAACACCGTCAACAATTGTCGTTTTCTCGACAGGTTTAATTAATTAACTAGGAATCGGGTTAATATTTTGTAATGCTGAAACTTAAAATGGTACGGTCAGTACTAAGGTTAGAGTAAACTCATAATAAAACTGGACCCTTAATGACACAAAAAAATAATATATTACATGCTTATCGTAGCCCTACCGCGCCTAAAAGTATCTTTGGGGCGTTACTTTATATGTTTTTATTATTATTGGTGGCGACAAGTTTTCAGGCTCAGGCTCAGTCAGAGAAGAAAGGCTGGGCGGTCAAGCAAAGTGATTCTTTACAGAGCGAAAAGCCAACAGAGTATGACGCTGAAGAAATCGAGCTTGCTGAGCAATCAATTGATGACGTCATCGGAACAGACAATGAAGGCGATGAGTCGAACACTGAAGCTAATGAGGCGATAGACAGTATCGCGCAACAATTGAGCAGTGAATCTACTGCGTCGGACGGCGCTGTGCGCAAAGAAGTGAATTTGTCCGATTACGATATTAGCGTCGGGGCCAAGCCTCTGGATATTCCACTCGCTAATATTAGACCCGTCGCATCATTAAGCCCCGAGCTTAGAGAGAGTCTAGCTCGTCAATTTCAAGAGATTGAAACCTTAAAAGAAACAGAAGACGCGTATAGTGAACAATTGGGCGAGTCTTATTTAGCCTATGGGCGATTCTTAATGCAAGCTGGACGGATCGACGAATCACGCAAAATGTTGGTAAACGCCTTGCACATTGCAAAAATTAACAACGGTGTGAATAGCATCGAACAGCGACCAATATTACGAGAGTTGTTCGAGATGAATTTTGCACTGAGGAACACCGAAGAGACTGAAGAGCAACTGCGTCGAATTATCTGGTTGGAGAAAAAGGACCCCAATCTTAACGATGTTTATTCGTATGACATGGTGGTTCGATTAGGAAACCTTTATCTGGATCTTTATTTAGGAGATCCTATGGTGAGCGAATTAAGTCTTGAGTATCTAAATAAATCAACCCGATATCTTGGTTATGCTATTAATCGCTACGGCGATCGGCCGCTTAGTGAAGTTTTGTTGCCATACGGAGAATTAGCCTTAGCGCATCAGCTACGCAGCCGTATTCAACTGGAAGTTGATCGCTCATTCTACCAAGACACCCGCCAGCGTGGTTTCTCAGATATTGATAGAACGAAATCACGGCGATTACCAAGTAATACTTATACGCGCAGCGAAGCTTACTTGCGTGATTATCTACGCAAAGCTCAGCGTGAGAAAGATCTTGAAAATACCATTCATGCACTTCTTGGGTTAGGCGACTCAGCCCTGATGTCGGGTCGTATGAACACGGCGGAGAAATTTTATGATCTTGCTTGGACTGGAGCCCAGAACTTATCAATTACTCATCCAATAGTTGAAAGCTTCAATCGTCCGATAAAGCTACCCGCATTTCAATTTTCTGTAGTCCGTAAAGAAAGAGCTCCATCGAGACCTATGGAGTTGATTCCACTTAGTATTAATATCGAAACCGATGGCCGTGTTCGTAAAGTGGCACGTGAAGCATTGGTAGAGACCACGAGTGCGATGACCGGAAGAGCGCGACGCATTATAAAACGTGCTAGATTTAGACCAATTATCGAAAATGGTAAGCTAATTCCAGTCAACGATTATCGTTATGAAGTGCCGATAACGGTACGCAAGTCAAAAGCCGGTGCCGGTAAAGACTCAGCTGAATAACAAACCGGAGATCAACCGTGCTAGGGTTAAATAGAACCAATCAAAATTTCGTGCCCCTAAGATTCATCTTAGCAACACCAATTAGGCGTTTTAGTCTCGCAATCGCGATTGCCGCAATGATGACCGCCTGCGTTAGCAGCCCGCCAAGCGGCGGCAGCCAGGGTCCACAAGGCCCGCAAGGTCCCCAAGGTCAAGGTGGACAATCTCTACCATTACCGGTACCTCCGATTGGTGGCGGCAGTGGCAGTGGAGAACCTTCATCTTCCCCGCCGCCTCCACCTGGACAATCTTCCTCAGGAAGCGACGGTGAAAGTGGAGAAAGCGGTGAGAGCGGCGAAGAAGGTAGCGCTGGAGAATCGGGTGAAGCAGGGGAATCTGGAGAAGAAGGCGAAGGTGAAATTGCCGCTGATTGGGAAGAGGACGATGAAGACGGCACAGGAGGCGAAGGCGAAGAAGACCTAAGTTTCGAAGAGCCCGAAGAGAAGAAGGGTGGCGATTTTGAAGAACCGTCGTTTGAGAACAATGGTGGCTTGTCGGAAGAAGAACTAGCGGAACTCGAGAAAGAACTAGAGGAAACGCTTGGCGATTTCGATGAAGAAATAGAGCGTGAACAAGGCTACGCAGAAGGGCGCGCAAACGAAGAGGGTGGTGATGGGTCAGACGATCCATTTGAAGGTGAAGGTGGTGCCTTTGAAGATTACAATGCAGAAGATGATGGTGTGGCCAAAGGTCGGCGTCAACCATCGGCGAGCAGCTCGCAATCCGAAGGAGGAAGCGAATCTGCCGATAATTCTGACGCTCAAGGTGCCGACGGACAATCTAGTGACACTGCTAATAAACGAGAAGGCGAAGGCGAAGAACAGCAAGCAGAGCCTGGCGAAGAGAAAGACAAGCGTCCCGACCTCGAAGACTTACGCAAGAACGACGACATTGTCGCGCGTCAGATTCGTGAAGCCGCAGAAAATGAAACTGATCCTGAGTTAAAGAAAAAGCTTTGGGATGAGTACTATAACTATAAGAATCAATAGGGGAGGGGGTTGAATATGTTATACGTGTTTATAGTAGGCGAGACGACCAGCGAAACTAGCCTAGCACGGTGTTTTAAAATTGTTGCGATGTTAGGATTTGTTTTGGGTTTAAGCGCGTGTACAACCTACGAATATCATGAAACCAAACGGGTAGCGATTGAGAAAGTAGATGAAGCAGAAGAACAACTTATCGAAGAAAAACACATCCTTGATGTTGGTGTGGTTTTGTTCGACCCCGGCGCGGTTGACTTGGATTCGGCCGAAACGGATTATTCTAGTGTTCGACAAAGTGAAGCCGTGTGGTTTACCAGTCAACTCAAACAGACTCTCGATAAGAGTAATGCCTGGGGTCTAGTCCGTGCTTTGCCACGAGAAAACCTTGGTTTGGATGTTTACGTCAACGGCACGCTGATTGAATCAAATGGCGAGGTGATCCGTTTGTTGATCACAGCTCGAGACAGTACTGGCCGAATTTGGTTTAGCAAAGAATACGATCAACGTGCGAGTGCCTACGCCTATAACCCTGAGGTGAATCTACCCGGCGACCCTTTTCAAGCAACGTTTAATGAAATTGCCAATGATATGTTCAATTTTAGAGCAAATCTAAGCGGTCCAGAGTTGCTGAATATACGCAGCGTGTCGAAGGTTTTATTTGCTCGCGATTTTGTGCCAGACGCGTTTAATGCTTTTGTCTCGGTTGACGAGGTGGGTCAATTAAGCTTGACTCGCGTTCCGGCTGACAGCGATCCGATGATGCAACGCGTTGAGCGTATCCGCTCACGGAACGATTTATTTCTCGATGTGATCCAGGATTATTATCGTAGCTTCAATAATAAAATGAACGCACCTTATCAAGAGTGGCGGAAATTGAGTTACAAAGAAGTGCTCTATGCCCGTCAATTAAAAGAACAAGGTCGAAAAGAAAAAATAGCTGGCTTAGTTGCCATTGCCGGCGGTATTGCCGCAGCCACCAGTAGTAATAGCCGTACGGG
>CAYQVT010000049.1:2172-11861 GCA_964420885.1 uncultured Gammaproteobacteria bacterium | reverse complement strand
GCCGGGTAGCCGGTCAGGTTGGTATTCTTGCGGGAGCCAGAGTTTTCGCAAACAGCTTTTTGAAAACTGAGGAAGCTCTTGGACATAGTTCGACACTGCGCGAACTTGGTGCCTCGCTGGAATCGGAACTTGAACCCAGTATTGTCGATTTACAAGATCGCAGTGTTACTTTGTCTGGGACGGTTGATGATCAATATCAAGAGTGGCGTCGAATTCTGGGTGAGATGTTTCGTTTGGAAGAGGGAGACATTACTCAATCTAACAACGAGGCAAACCTTAATATCGAGTCGAAAGAATCTCAAAATCAAGATATTCCAGTGAACGAGCCCTCAGAGACGACTTTGTAGTAGTAAAATGACTGATAAGAATGATGCCATCAGCGACAGCGCGAAATCTGAGAATGCAATTGAAGCGGTTGTATTCAATGCACCGGCTGACACCAGCGATGTAAATCCATCATCAACGAATGCCAATATAGGTAGGCGAGAATTATTAACGCGCGATGATGCGCCATGGTGGCATTCTCAGTTCAATTTGATGTTGTGTGTGTTTGGGCTGTTGGTCGTCACTGCCGGTGTGTTTATCCTACTCGCTCCTGAACCCGGTTCGCAAACCCCCACCAATACCGTTGTGTCTGCTCAAGGAGAGGCCAACCAAGTTGCCAGTACTGTTGCCGAATCCGAGAGTACCCCTGCGCCGTGGGATGAAAGCCGTAACAAGCAAGCGCGTACCGATTCGCAAGACATTTTGTCAGAACTACTTAAGTCCAAAAAAGAACTAGAAGCAAAGAACGTTCTTGAGTGGGGCGCACAAGGCTACGAGTCAGCCTTAGAAAAAGCGGCTGAAGGCGACGAGTTTTACAAAGTAAAAGATTTTCAAAATGCCATCACCACTTACCAAGCAGCCTTGGAAGAAATGCAGGGCTTAGATGCCCTGATCCCCGACGTATTGAATGCACTCGTTGAAGAGGGCAATGCCGCGATTGATCAAGGTAAGACTGATTTAGCCAGAGAAAAATTTCAAGCAGCCATGTCCTTAGATCGTAATAATATTCCTGCTTTGAGAGGCATTGATCGATCACGCACTCTCGATCAAGTTTTAGACATCATGCGCCAAGGTGCTCTCGATGAGCAAGAATTTGAATCGTCCGATGACATTGAATTTCTGAGTTTGGCTGCTGAAAAATACGCCCAGGTATTGGTGCTCGACCCTAGAACTGAAGATGCAAAAATAGCCGCCCAGAGAGTGATTGAGCTAACCGCCGATAAACAATTTAGAGACGCTATGTCTGACGGCTTCTCAGCCCTTTTTACACAGCGCTATGGGGTAGCAAAACAAGGCTTTGCGGCGGCATTGAAAGTAAAGCCCAATAACGATGTAGCCAGTTCGGCATATCGGCAATCACTTGCATCCGATAAACGTGCTTCCTTAAGTTCTATATTAGCCAATGCAAAGCGGCTAGAGCGCAACGAAGAATGGGCAAGCGCGTTGAGTACCTATCAAGCGGTGTTGCAACGAGACCCCAATCAGGTATCCGCCAAGCTTGGTAAGATTCGTGCGCAAGCGAGAAAGCAATTAGATATTTCTATTGAGAACGTGCTTAGCGATACCTTGGCCTTGGCACGTCAATCGCAGCGCACAAAAGCGGAAGGTGTTCTAGCAGATGCGCGGCGAATTAAAAGCAAAGGTCCGCTTTTACGCAAACAAATAGCCAGTATCGAAGCGTCTATTAAGCAGATAGATAGCACCATTAAAGTCAGCTTTACTTCTGACGGATTGACCGACGTCAATTTGAAGAAGGCGGGCTCCAAAAAAATTCGCTTGGGTAAGTTCTCCGTTAAGAATCTGGCACTCAAACCCGGCCGCTATGTGGTTAGTGGAGTAAGACTCGGTTTTAAAGATGAGCGACGAGAAATTGAACTAAGAGTGAATGGCGATGATATTCAAACTTATTCGATCACATGTAAAACACCGGTAAACGGATCTTCTGTGGTCGCGAATTAACGCCCTATGAACAAAATCGAAAAATTAGACAATACTCAAATTGACGCTCTTGAGTTTGAAGTTCCGAGCGGTGAAATCGAAACGCAGAGTTTTAAACCGACAACGGTTCATTTCGTGTTACTCGGCTTAGGCTTATTATGTCTGTTATTTATTGCTTTCATTTCGTTTTCAAAGAGCATTGAGGTACGTGCGATTAAGCGAGATTTGAATAACCCAAATGAGTACTTTTCCCAGGCGGCCGATATCAGTATCGACTCAATGATTAAGCTTCCACTGGGTAATCGAGTCTTGTTGCTTCCTGGGGCACACCAAGTAAGTGTTCAAGCCGAAGGGTTTGAGAGCGTAGAGCAAACTTTAGAAGTGGGCTCAGAGCGTCATCAGCAATTCGAGTTAGAATTAGTGCGCTTACCCGGTAAGCTAGAGATTAATCTAGTTGAACAAAGCCCAGCCGAAGTGTTTATTGACGGTGAACTTTTCGCTCGCTTGAGGAATGGAGAATTAAACGTTATCGACAATATTCCCGCTGGTAAGCATCAAATCACCGTTGATGCTCCTTTATTTCGTCCAGCCTCTCAGAATGTTTTGGTCCGAGGAAAGGGTGAAACTCAAAGTATTGAATTTGATTTACAAGCCGCGTGGGCAGAGTATTCTCTTAGCTCGGCTCCGACTGGCGCTACTGTGCTCGTCGATGGTGAAGAGCTGGGTGAGACTCCATTGGTGATTAAGATCGAGGAAGGAACCCGTGATCTTGTCCTTAAAGCGGATAAATTCAAACCTTTTACCCGCGAAATAGGGGTTGTCGCTGGTGAAGATCTAGAGATCCCTCAGGTAGAGCTTATACCTGCCGACGGAATCATCAACGTTGCGTCTAAACCAAGTGGTGCAGCGGTTGTCATTAATAGCAAATATCGTGGAATTACGCCACTGAAGCTGGCGGTTGCACCAGATACCGAACAACGAATTCAGATTTACAAGGCCGGGTTTCTATTGTCAGACACGTCAGAATCTGTGGCGCCCGAACAAGAATTGATTCAAGATGTCGCTCTCAGAGCGGATATTATCCCGGTGAAAGTCAGTGTCTCTCCCAATGACGCGGTTGTTTACGTTGATGGTCAACGTAGGGGAGTAGGTAGTCAAACTTTAAACCTAAATAGTCTGCCTCACAGTATCAGCGTGCGTAAACCTGGTTATGTTACTCAGACCAATGACCTGATTCCTACGCGACAGAATAAACAGATTATCAGTGTTAAGTTACTGACCGAAGAGCAACACTATTGGGCCCAGGTCCCGTCCACATATTCTACGCGCGACGGTCATCAAATGAAGCTATTTAGACAGCTTGGCGAGGTAAGCATGGGGTCTTCTCGCAAAGAAGATGGGCGTCGTGCCAACGAGGCGGTTTATACCGCAACCTTGAGTAAACCTTTTTATGTGGCCTTACACGAGACCACTAATAAACAGTTTCGAGCGTTTAAATCTATACATAACTCTGGAAATTATAAAGAGAAGAGCCTCGATGCCCAGAAAGCGCCGGTCGCCAATGTAAGTTGGCAGCAAGCCGCGCGCTATTGCAATTGGTTAAGTGCACGTGAGGGTCTAGATCCTTTCTACCAAACCACCAAAGGCTATGTATCGGGCAATAATAAAGACGCTAATGGGTACCGTTTATTAACTGAAGTGGAGTGGGCATGGCTCGCTCGGAATACCGACGATGGAACCTTGACCTACCCCTGGGGAAACACCAAAACGATTCCCGCTAAAAAAAGGGTCGGGAATTTCGCCGATGAAAAAGCAGCAGATATTTTAGCCTTTACCGTAGACGGATATGACGATGGCTTTAAAGGGCCTTCGCCGATTGGACGCTTTCCTGCAAATCACCGAGGTTTGTTTGACATCGGTGGCAACGGATCTGAATGGGTCAATGATTGGTACAGCGCAAAAGGTAGCAGTGAGCTAAGCGCCGACTCATTACTTGACCCGCTTGGCCCAGATGAGGGTGAATTTCATGTTGTCCGCGGTGGCAGCTGGGCCAAAGGACATTTACCGCAACTGCGTTTGGCTTATCGAGATTTTGCCGCAAAGGGTAAACACGATATTGGCTTTCGTATTGCGCGTTATGCTGGCCTGAATAAGAAGAAATAGTATGTATTTAAAGCCTTCGTTAATCATTCTTTTAGGCTTGCTGATCCGCTTCGAGGTTGGCTATGCGCAAGAAGTACCCACGTCCGATTCCGAGCAATCGACTACTCCCGTCGAACAGGCGGAGTCGGCTGGTGACGCTCAGAATTCTGACAATGATGCTGAGCAACAAGCTGCGCAAGATGAGGAAGCAGAACCTTTGCAGCCAGAAGAAATAGCGGCGCGAAAAAGGGCCGAAGAAAGACAAGAAGCCGAAGAGTTGAGTAAGACAAAAGCGCCCAGAGGGGTCTTCAAACCTACAGAAGAAATTTCTGAAGATTCTCCGGTGCCATTTCCGGTTGATATTTAAATTCAACTTATTGGCCCACGAAAGAACTTAAACAATGACGATAAGATTAAGATATGAAGTTTCAAAAAACTGAATTTTTCTACCAAATAGTCGCTCTAGTGCTGTCATTCGTAGTCGTACACACGATTTACGTAGGCTTGGTGCGACCTAATGCCGAGGCGGTATTGGCGCGCGAAGCACAATCGATAGCAGCGCAAGAAGCCACGGGTGAAATTGCAACCATCGAGCGCTCGGCATGGGTGGTATTAAAAGATTACGAACAAGAGTCGTGTTTTATCTTAATGCTGTGGGTGATGGCGATCATGGGCTTGAAAGCTCAGGGTGTCGTCGCGCAGCGAAGAATGTTGAGCCAGCCACTGGTCAGTATTGAAGACGGCAGGCGAGTACTGCCCGAAGATGCTCGTAAGTTGGCACGGCCATTAGAAGCATTGCCGCAACCAGAGCGAGGTTTTTTATTGCCTCGCGCTTTGCGCGGGGCTTTGAATCGATATGGGTCTACCGCGTCGGTTGCTGATGTGTCTAACGTAGTGCGCGATTTGTGTGATACTGAGGCAGATCGAATGGATTCTGAATTATCGATGGTTCGCTACATTACATGGGCGATCCCGTCGATCGGTTTTATCGGAACGGTTCGAGGTATTGGCGATGCACTCGGCAATGCTCATGAAGCCGTCGCCGGAAATATTGCTGCTGTAACAGCCAGCCTAGGAGTTGCATTTAACTCAACGTTTATCGCCTTGCTGATCAGTATTGTCATTATGTTCTTAATGCACCAAATAACCTTAATGCAAGAACGTATGGTGTTAGAGGCGCAAGATTATTGTGATGACAACTTAATTCGTCATCTGCAGAGCTAGTTGAGTATAAATCATGGTTGACGTTCTTCACATAAATGATAATAACTTGGCGATCGAGTCAGCAGGAACTATTTCCTATAGCCAAGGCTATGCTTGGTTAAAAGGTGATCAGGTCGTGTTTGATTTGGATGGCTCTGACTCACCAGTGAGTCATTGTCGTTTATCACCTCAGGAAATTAATAATCGTTATTGGCAGCAGTGCGAGCAGAGCGCAATTCCTACAAATGGCGCCGGAATGCGACATGCCGCCGATTTGATTTGGCGGCATTTAAGCCAGCTAAAGCAAAAAAAGAACTTGAATGACCTGGTTCTTATTGTGCCCTCTCACTACCGTCAGTCAAACCTACAACTGCTCTTAGGAATCGCTAAAGCTTGCCAACTCAACGTCAAGGGCTTAGCTAACAAAGCAATTGTAGCGTTGCAAGATCAAGTCAAGGAAAACGGGGAGTATTGGCATTTCGATGTGCAGCTTCACCAAACTGTCTGCTCGCGCGTGCTCGTGCGGAACGGATTGTTAAAACTCGGTGATATCGAAATTTTGAATGATGTGGGCATTCATTTGATGCAAGAAGCTTTGTTGAAGGGATTGCAGAATAACTTCATTCAAAATGATCGCTTTGACCCGCTGCACGATGCCGCGACCGAACAACAATTATTCGACCAGTTGGCAAGTATTGCCACCCAGCTGGCCGAAAACGGCAAGGCCAGTGTTGATTTACAACATCAAGGCCGTTTACATAACACCACTCTTGATAGCAAAGAATGGCAGGGAGTATTAAAGACTTTTGCCGATCAATTGCTGGAGATGAGCCAATCGGCAGATGGCAGTTACGTCGATTTGAACGCCGCATTTGGTAAGGTTGGTTTAGAGTCTCTCAACCAAGCCGGACTGGTGAATCTGAATCAAGCCCCTGTTGCTTCGCTAACACAATTAGTTCAAGCACCTGATTCAGGTGCGGTGATATACAGAACTGATTTATCGACTCAAATCGCGACTCCGGCCTCAAATGACAATATCAACGACAGTGCAAAGCTTGAGTCGATCGCTAACTCAGCGAGGCAGAAAGCCACACCTGTCACCTCGAATAATGCGATACGGGCTACGCATGTATTACTGGCCGGAAAAGCCGTGCAAATAGATCAAGCCCGGTTGAGTACCAGCGATGGTGTGTTGGGCTTGAGTCAAAGTCCCGACGCGAATATCGAAGCATTGTTGACGGCGGGTAAGCTGTTTATTTTGAACGATGAAAGCCGCACTCAATTAAGAGTAAATGATCGAATCGCGTCTCATTTGGCCGACGGTGTGGTTACCGTTATCCAAGTTCTTTGACTCGGGTGTGTAGGTAAATCGACATGACCCGCAAAAAAATAAGAAGCGCTTCCACCTTTAGCCTATCCTTTTTGGATATTATGTCGTGTGGCCTTGGTGCGGCGGTGTTGATTTTTTTGTTGCTCAAACATGTGGTCGACTCGCCTATTCCTAATCAAGACCCGCAGGACTTGTCGGAAGTCAGTTTGCTCGAAGAGGAAATATTAGTCGGCGAAAAAAACCTTGTTCGAATTCGTAACACAATCAGTGACATCAGCGATGAAACGGTCATCGCCCAAGGTTTGGCACGAAAGATCGAAGAAGACATTAAAGAATTGAAGAGTTTGCTGGAAGAAATTCAGCCTGACTCAGACGTGGATGTGCCGGGTTTGAAAGCCAAGTTGGCTCGACTCGAGCGACAAAAAGAAGCATTGGAAACCACGGTTCCAGCCGGTAATAAAGCTTACGAATTTACAGGAGATGGTGAGCGCCAGTATTTGACCGGCATAAAGCTAGGAGGCGAGAACGTACTGATATTGGTCGATTCATCGTCGAGCATGTTAGACGAAAGCATTGTCAATATATTGCGCCGTCGAAATATGAGTGAATCGCTGAAGCTCCAATCACCTAAATGGCAGCGCACAACCGCAATAGCGCAATGGATTGTGGCTAATTTACCAATTGCCAGTGACTTTCAAGTGCTTAGTTTCAATGAAGACGTTGCGCCTGTTTTTGGTGAAGAGATGAACGAGTGGTACGAAGTGGGCGACCGAATTTCGGTTGCCGCTGCGGTCGAAGGGGTGAATAAAATCGTCCCTGAAAACGGCACTAACCTGCATAAGGTTTTTGAAACCGCAATGAGCATGACCCCACGCCCCGATAACATATTTCTAATCACTGATGGTTTGCCGACTCAAGGAGACGGCGCGCCTGACTCGGGCAGTATTACCGGAGTACAACGTTTACGAACATTTCGCTCTGCAGTTAGAAAATTGGTACCTGGCATTCCTGTGAATACATTTTTGTTACCCTTAGAAGGTGACCCTTATGCTGCAGGTTCTTTTTGGCGATTAGCCGTAACCACTAGAGGCGCTTACGTAACGCCCGCGAGGGATTGGCCATGAGTCGTCGAAGAGTCCGTCGAGGCGCGGAAGATGCCAGCCTTTCTTTTTTGGACATTATTTGTTGTGGCTTTGGCGCGATCGTTTTGTTGCTAGTGATCGTAAGACCAAGTCAGCCGATCGTCTTGGAAGAATCGATTATTCAAGACAAAGGTCAAGTGCGAGCCTTACAGGAAAGACTATTTGAAATACGTGGCCAAGTTAAATATCTAGAGACTGAACTGAATGCAAAACAAGAACAGCTGGGCGTCGATCAACGCCGGGTTTCTATTTTGCGGAGCGAATTTGATGTGCTTAATTCGCGAAAACCAAGTGCTGATGACGCCGGTTCAGAAGACACTACCTCAGCCGAAGATCTACAAATCGCTTTGCAGACCTTGTCAATTGAAATGAAGCGCCTTCTCCAAGGCCGAAAGGTTAATAATGAATACATCGCCGGTGTTCCGGTTGATTCAGAATACATTATTTTCGTTATTGACAGCTCTGGAAGTATGACGGGGGGGGCGTGGGGCAGAGTCCTTGCGGAAGTCAGAAATACCTTGGCTATTTACCCTAGGGTTAAGGGCATTCAGGTGATGAACAATGAAGGTATTTACATGTTCCCTCAATTCAGAGGTAAGTTTATGCCGGACTCTCCAGCGCGGCGTCGCCAGATTGTACAAAAGCTGGCGACATGGTCGGCGTTTAGTACTTCAAGCCCGGTTGGTGGTATAACTAATGCGATCCGAGCGCATTATGATAAAAATAAGAAGATTAGTTTGTATGTTTTGGGTGACGATTATCAGGGGCGTTCAGTTCGACGTGTTCTTAAAATTGTTCAAGAATTGAACAAGCGTAATCGCAAAGGTGATACCTTAGTGCGTATCCACAGCGTAGGATTTCCGGTTCATTTGCTCGGCCGTGACCCAGGTATAAATAGTTCACATATGCGTTTTGCTACCTTGATGCGTGAGCTTGCTGAGCAAAATAACGGTACTTTTATAGGGCTAAATGATGTTAGATAAAATTGATTTAGGGTTGTCGAAAAGCCGCAAAATGCGAGTTCTGATGTTAGCCGCATTGGCGTTTTTCGGTGGGTGTGCAAGCTCAGTGGTTGTTAAGCCTGATATTCCAAACCCTCTGGTACAAAAATTGCCATTGAAAGCAGGTTTAGTATACACCGACACTTTTAAGGACTATGTATACCTTGAAAATGAAAAGAAACGCGGCAGTTTGAAAAGTTTGGATTTTACCTATGCTCAGACCACCATGTTCGAACAAGTGTTTGGTGCACTGACTAACTTGGTTGAGGAAGATGATCCAACGCGTAATTTAACCATCGAGCCTCAAATTTTAGATTTTCAATACTCCGCGCCGTCTGAAACAAAACTTAAGCAGTATGAAATTTGGATTAAGTACCGCTTAAAGCTTCGAGACGCAAACGACGCGAGTATCGCTGATTGGACAATCAAAGGTTATGGCAAGACACCAACTGGTTTGTTGACATCCGCTTCGTCTGCGTTTAATGCAGCGACTAATGTCGCCCTACGTGATGTCGGTGCGCAATTGTCAACACGCTTTTCTAGGCAGCGAGTTGTCAAAACCTTATTGGATGGCGGAACTCCGCCGGCTATTGCCGAGGACGAACCCGAGATTGCTGAGCCCGAGGTTGCCGAATCTAAGTCAGAATCAGGGGCAGAACCTGAGGCGAAACCTGAGGCAGATGAAACGGTTGAATTAGCATCGAATGACGTCTCCGATGCTGTTGACAGCGACGCGCTTGGTGAACAGCCTAGTTTCGAAGAAGAAGGAGTAAACAATGAACCAGACGCCACCTTAGAGGGCGACGATCAAAGAGAAGAAGGGGTGAGTAGTGATGAAGGCTAGCATAAAATTATTCGCAATCAGCATACTGGTTGCGGCCTTAGCGG
>CAYQVT010000049.1:0-2162 GCA_964420885.1 uncultured Gammaproteobacteria bacterium | reverse complement strand
AAACCACAGAGCTGCGTCAGGGCGATGCAATGGTAGTATTAGGCCGTCATCAGACTGCTGAAATCCAGACCGAAGCCTCTTTGGTGTCATGTATTGGTGGCCGCTTGGCTCGCGGAGCGGGTGATGTGCACATTATTCCAGAAGCGGAGTTCGTAGACGCTTTCTACCCGTGGTTCGAAGCGCGTACCGCGCCCTTACATCCTAAGAAACTACGCAAAGTCCTCGATCAACCTCAGGTGGCTGCTAAGATTAAAGAACTTAATATTCGCTATTTTGTTTGGGTTGAAGGATCTACTGAACGTACTAACGCCAGTGGCAGTATGACCTGTTCAATTGGTCCAGGTGGCGGCGGCTGTTTTGGTTTTGGTACATGGGAAGATACCAGCGATTATGAAACCACGATTTGGGATTTAGACACGTTTTCTGAAGTCGGGCGTGTTAGCACCGAGGCCGTAGGCACCTCTTATATGCCTGCATTTGTTATCCCGATTCCGTTACTGGCACAGGTCGAAGGGGACGCTTGTCAGGGCATGGGAAATCAACTAGTGAGGTTCTTTGCAAAAGATCCGAATGCCCTAAAGACCAGTCCTTAGAAGTGTAAGTACCCGTGAGGATTTTGTTATGAAATTAATTTCTTTTACCCATATCGCTGATTGGAGCAGGCGATTGTTATTGACCTCGTGCGTTTTATTTCTAACCACGTTTGCGGTCGCGCAAGTCACCGAAAAAGAGGTAGAAAACAGCGAGCAAGATGACTCGGCCGTTGTTACTCAAGATGACGAAACCCTACAAGAAGACGAGGTTTCGCAAGAAGATGATGTTGTGCAAGGTGAAGATGCAGCGCCAAAAACAGCCCCTTTAAGTAAAGCCGAAGAATTTGAGCAATGGAAAAAATCCACTGGTTTGAAGGGCGCTGACTTGAGGCGCCACATTACTTTTATGCGCGAAGCGCCACCGTATGACGATGACAAGTTACAAGCCTACGTCACTAAAATTGGTAAAAAGATATTAGCTCAAAGTGAACACGCTCATTTGCCCTATCGCTTTATACTTCGTGATTCTGAAACCGTTAATGCCTTTGTTGCTGGCACGCCCTATGTTTACGTAGAGCGGGGACTATTAAGCTTGCTTAATTCAGAAGCCGAGCTGGCCGGCGTTATGGCTCATGAAATTGGCCATAATGTCGCTCGTCACTCAAAAAAATTACAGGCTCGCAATCGACGCAATAATTTCTTAGCGTCGCTGGCGTCCATCGCCGTCGGTAATCGTGGTGTAGGCGACGCTATTCGAACTCAAAACACGGTTACCTTATCAGAATATCGGCGTGAAAATGAACTCGAAGCCGATTCCTTCGCTGCCCGGTATCTATTTGGCGCTAAGTACGAACCCAGTCAACTGGTCAATGCCTTGGCTCAGTTGCGAGACAATAATATTTACGCGG
Source organism: uncultured Gammaproteobacteria bacterium (assembly GCA_964420885.1). Lineage (GTDB taxonomy): Bacteria > Pseudomonadota > Gammaproteobacteria > Arenicellales > Arenicellaceae > Arenicella. The sequence goes on along the minus strand of CAYQVT010000049.1, from coordinate 721 downwards.
CCTCAACCGCCAATCGATCGTTACCGCATCATGGCTTGCTCACCACTCACCCTCGTTCGGATATTCGTCTGCGAGAGGCAATCGAAGACGCTGGTGTGTTCCCTCCCGGAGAGGCATTTATTGGGCGAGACGAATATCGTGAAGCAATTAGTGGAATGATTCATGGCCCCAATTACACACTTAGAGCTCCCGTAGGCTTTAAGCGTTATACCAATGAAACTTTAGGAATTACATTTTTACACCCCAAAACGTGGTCGCGTACCATCAAAGGGTCCAAAATTGTGCTTAAAGACGCGGACAAAACGGCCCAGTTTAAGATAGAAATCGAAAAAACGGTCGATAAAAAGCAAAGCAGTAAAGATGCGTTAGAAGCTAAATATCCCAATTTAGTGAATCCAGAGAAAATACAAAAAGGTTCTCAACGAGATTTGGGTACCTTGGGCGCTATCCCCGGCCAGCGCGTTGCGCTCGCTAAAGTTGCACGCAATACTTTTCACTTTCAAGGCATTGCCAAAAATAATAAAGTAACACCCGAACAAGATGCCGAGTTTGTAGGCATGATTCGCAGTTTCCGGCGAATGACGCCGAAAGACAAAACCGCCACTCATTTGACCAAGATATCCTACGAACGGCTTAAACCTGGCGATACCTTTGCCAGCTTGGCAAAAGAACTTGAGCCCGACATTAAAGATGCCGAAATCGAGTTACGAGTTATTAACGG
>CAYQVT010000048.1:0-19370 GCA_964420885.1 uncultured Gammaproteobacteria bacterium | reverse complement strand
TGATATGAACAATTTTAGCAAAGCGGCTGAACGATGTTACGTCAGTCAGCCGACACTCAGTGGCCAGTTGAAGAAACTGGAAGGTGAGCTAAATGCGCCGTTGATTGAGCGCTCTACTAGGCAAGTATTATTTACCGCTCTCGGAGAGCAGGTAGTCAGTATGGCTAGAGACGTGTTACTGACAGTCGAGAACATACACGAAGCCGCTAAAGCCAATGAAGACCCAATGCGAGGAGACTTCCATATTGGTTTGATTCCCACCGTAGGCCCTTTTTTGCTGCCAATGCTAATGCCAGTGCTTAGTAGCGAGTTCCCCAATGCCAAACTGTATCTATACGAGTTACAAACTGACGCCTTGATCGAGAAATTAATGAGGGGTGAGCTTGACGCAGCCATTTTGGCCAAGGTTGAGCTGAGTCAACCGGTGCAGGAAATTCCTCTTTATAGCGAATCGATGAAGCTCGCAGTGTGCAATGACAATGCCCTCTCGAAAACCACTAACCCAGTAGATTTAACGGTGTTAAATGGGGAGTCTGTACTGATGCTTGAGAGCGGTCATTGTTTACGAGATCAAGCGCTGGGAGTGTGTTTTTCGGCGGGTGCTAACGAAGATACACGTTTTCAAGCAACCAGTATGGATACCTTGTTACACATGGTCGCAACTGGAACCGGCATGACACTCATTCCTGAATTAGCCAGTAGCAAACCGGTGTCAGGTGTGAGTTATCTGAGTTTCAATGAGCCACAGCCTAGTCGCGAGATTGTGATGTTACTTCGTAATCACACCACGCGTAGAGAAGCTCTTGACATCATCGCTGAATGTATTAGCAATACCGTTGCGGCGTAGTCACGCCGTACCAACCATTGGGACTAAATTTATGACATCTGCCACAAAACTAGCGCTTCTGACTCTTGGTCTTCTTCTTTCAAATTTCGCCATTGCTCAGCAATTCAGTAGCGGCGAAAAACAGGTGCCGCTAATAGAGCTTTATACCTCTGAAGGTTGTAGTAGCTGTCCTCCTGCAGATAAGTGGATGTCGACACTTACCGCACATGAATCCTTGTGGACCGGGTTTGTGCCAGTGGCTTTACACGTCGATTATTGGGATTACATTGGCTGGAAAGACCCCTTCGCAAGTCGTGAATACAGTCAACGCCAGCGCCAAATCGCCGCCGAGAATCGCGAACGGACCGTTTATACTCCCGGCGTAAGAAAAGCGGGTGATGAATGGCGCTCATGGCGTCTGTGGGGTTCGCCGACCAACGACGATGCCCCAGTCGTAGGAAAATTAAAGCTCTCAGTGAATCAAGACGGTGCGTTTACCGCCAACTTTGATACCAAGAATTCTAATTCTGATGTACAACTCAATGTTGCGGTACTTGGTTTAGGCCTTTCTACCGATGTAAAACGAGGAGAGAACCGAGGCAAGACCCTTAAGCATGACTTTGTAGTATTAGGGCTATCGCGCTTTTCGAGCGCACAAGCGAATACTTGGTCAGGCACAATTGAGCGGCCTGCAATCGATGCCGGTCGCTATGCGATTGCGGCATGGGTCAGTGAGAAAGGGAAAACAAAACCCGTTCAAGCTACGGGTGGCTATTTAGCTAGCCAAATCTGGCTGTCTGAACAACAACTCTCGAGTTTGAACTAATTATCGATAATTAGTCGATAGGCCAACCTGAAAAAAGAGCTTGGTCCGATAAGCCTTAATAAGAGATTGAGCAACAATTAAAGACGGTCTTATTGGTTGTTGCCGATTTGTAAGGTCAGCGCGTGTTGTAATTAGCACTACGGTAATTGTGGATTGTTGCATCGCTATAAAAAGAATTGCTAGATTCGAAAATTTATCTATTGATATACACTGCGCCCTTGTAAGTCTAAGGAAAGTCTTGTGATGATCTTAAGCAGAAGCTAGACTTCTCTGCATAACAAATCATAAGAATCACCAAAGGAATCAAACATGGCAGAAAAACGCGAACAATTTCGTTCTCGGCTCGGGTTTATTTTAGCGGCGGCTGGCTCGGCGGTAGGTATTGGTAATTTAGTTGGCTTTCCTGTAAACGCAGCTAAAAGTGGCGGTGCCGCGTTTCTATTTATTTACGCAGCGTTCGTGGTATTTATTTGCATGCCTGTGATGATTGCAGAAATGTCCCTGGGTCGAAACACTCAACGAAACCCTTTAGGTGCCTACAAGGCGATTGCAGGGGATAAATCACCATGGCGTTTCGGCGGATGGCTAGCATTGGTTACGCCATTCATGATAGCCGTATTTTATCAAGTATTAACAGTTTGGTTGCTCGGTTATTTTATTGGCGCGGTAAGCGGTAATTTAGACGCCATGGCGGTAGAAGGCTACTTTGGGCAGTTTATTAACGCCAACGGTGTGTTTGTCTATCTCGCCGTACTGACTGTGCTAATTGGAGTTATTTTGAATTCGGGGGTGCAAAATGGCATTGAGCGGCTGGCAAAGATTTTAATGCCAAGCTTGTTCATTATGCTGATTGCATTAACCGCCTTCGTGCTTACACTGCCCAATGCATTGATCGGGATTAAATATTATCTGGTGCCTGATTTTGCAAAAATTAATCTGGCAACAGTGAATATCGCACTTAGCCAAGCGTTCTTTTCTCTGTCTTTAGGCATGGGGATATTAATCACCTACGGTTCTTATGTTAGCAAGCGTGAAAGTGTCGCTGGAGGCGCTAAAATGGTTGCACTAGTGGATACTTCGGTTGCTTTTTTCGCAGGTTTATTGATATTGCCTGCTATTTTCGTTTTTAACCCAGACATTAATACCGACGAACTATCGTCTTCATCGGTATCGTTAGTGTTTACTTTTTTACCAAAAATATTCTTGTCCTTACAAAGTTTGATTGGTTTCGTTGGCGCATCAATATTTGCTAGCGCTTTCTTCTTATTAGTTTTCTTCGCCGCGATCACGTCACAAGTATCTATCTTGCAGGTGCCAATCTCTGCCTTTCAAGACGAATTAAAATTCAGTCGTTTTAAGAGCGTTCTAGCCCTAGGTGCTTGTGCGGCATTATTAGTAATTGCCAGCATGGTGTCATTTGGTATGATGCCATTTTTTACCGAATTCATGTCTTACGGTGGAAAGATAAACTCCTTTTTTGATTTGGTGTACGACGTTTTCTACGAGACAATTCTACCACTAAATGGTTTAATCGTTTGTCTGTTTGTAATCTATCGATGGCGTCGTCGCAATCTCAACGCTGAGTTGTTGGTTGGTGACGAGGCTTATTCTAGTTCGTTCACGCAACGGTATGTAAACTTTGCCCTTGGCACATTTGTACCAGCAATTTTGCTATTTGTTTTCGTTAGCACGGTGTTGCTGAAATTTTTTGGCGTTAGTATTTTATAAGCTTACCTTAGCCGCCTTTCATGATCCGTTGTTGATCACGCTTCCAATCTCGGTCTTTGATGCTTGCTCGTTTATCGTGCTGCTTTTTACCTTTCGCTAAGCCGATTTTTAGTTTGGCCCGACCTCGTACCCAATACAAACTGAGTGGGGCGATGGTGTAACCGTCGCGCTCAACTTGGCCGATTAAGCGGCTTATTTCATAGCGCTTCATTAGTAACTTGCGGGTTCGTACAGGATTTGGTGAAACGTGTGTCGAGGCTGAAATGAGCGGTGAAATGTGGGCGCCAAACAGGAATAGTTCACCTTTGTGGATTGTTACGTAGCTTTCTTTTAGTTGAACTAAGCCAGCGCGCATGCTTTTCACTTCCCACCCTTCGAGAGACAGCCCTGCTTCAAATTCCTCTTCTATGAAGAAATCGAAACGAGCCTTTTTGTTACTTGCGATGGTATTTGAAGGAGCCTTCTTATTCTTTGCCATTAGGTCTTTGCAGTACGTTTTGCTTAGGTATACTCGATATGGTGCGAATCATAACGCTGAAGTTAATAAAACAGAATAGCAACACAAATAAATAACCGCATAATCGTGCAACAACAAATTAGTGATCGTTAATTAAATTGCCAGCTTCCTCAATTAGCCAATCGACATCCAGTGTTACTCGAAAGCGCCCTTCGTGGGGCTCATACACCGCTTTTTTATTGGCGGCGATAGGGTCTTCCATTGGCTTGGGAAATGTATGGAAGTTCCCTTATGAGTTGGGCACACACGGCGGGACATTTTTATACGTTTATGTGGCCTGTGTGTTATTGGTCGCATTTCCTCTCATTATTGCCGAACTACTTATTGGTCGAGTCGGGCAGGGCAATCCGGTCAATAGTATTCGCGCCATCACCAAAGAAGAACGAAAATCGGGGTTGTGGGAGGTTATAGGCTGGCTAGGCATTCTAACCAGCTTTCTGATCTTTTCTTATTATAGTGTGGTCGCCAGTTGGACTCTATTTTATATTATGAAATCGCTATCAGGCGCTTTCGTAGACGTGCCCGCTGAAATCGTTCAAAACTCATTCGGTGCCTTGGTACGAAATACCGATCAACAAATAATATGGCACAGCGTTTACATTCTGTTAGTGGTAATGGTGTTATCTCAAGGAGTGCGTAGCGGTTTGGAACGAGGGGTACGAATTTTAATGCCGATCTTCATTGGATTTGTGGTCTGGCTAGCGATGTACGCCAGCGAGGTGGGGGATTTCCAAGGTGCTTACCAATTCATAACTCATTTTGACATGAATGCGATAACGCCTGAGTTATTGGTGAGTGCGCTTACGCAAGCATTATTTTCCTTGAGTATCGGTATCGGAATATTGATTATGTATGGTTCTTACCTGAGTGAATCCAGACCTCTATTTCTTGGCGCCGGAACCATCATGATATTTGACACCGGCATTGCCCTATTGATGGGCGTCATTATTCTGTCTATTGTGTTCGCGTTCGGCATGCAAGCTGATACTGGTCCAGGGTTGATATTTGAAACGTTGCCGGTGGCATTCGCACAAATTACTGAAAACGGAATCTGGTGGAGTTCAAGTTTCTTTTTTTTATTATTTGTTGCAGCGCTTACTTCAGGCTTCGCATTACTTGAACCTTCAATCGCTTTTATTTCCTCTCGGTGGGCTGTGTCAAGACGTACCGCAGCGTGGATAGTCGGAGCAGCAGCATGGGCTCTAGGGTGGGTGTCAATTTACTCGATTAGTGAACCAACATTTAGTTTTTACTACTTTGGTCAAGAACGCGTGCGCGGCTATTTTGATCTTTTTAATATTGTGACTACGCATGTGTTATTGCCGTTAACCGCATTGTTGATTGCACTTTTCGCAGGGTGGAGAATGTCTAAGAGCACCGCCAAAGAGGCGTTGGCAATTCGCCCTATCTTGGCTTACCGTCTGTGGCGGCTTTGCATACGCTTTGTCGCTCCGTTTATAATCAGCGTCGTTTTGTTATTAGTGTTATTTTTCCCCGCCTGACCTTTAGCTATTATGAATGTGTCAAGATCCTCGTTGCTGCCGTATAGCGCTCAGCAAATGTACCACGTAATTTCGGATGTTAGATCGTATCCTATCTTTCTTAACTGGTGTACCGGCGCTGAAGTAGTTTCCGAAAGCGAAGACGAAGTTGTCGCAAAATTATTGATTTCCTACGGTGCCCTAAAATTTGATTTTACAACTCGAAATTTGATGGCAGAAAATGAAAGCGTCCAAATTAAATTGGTTGAAGGGCCTTTCTCAACGCTCGCAGGAACGTGGGGTTTACAGTCTCTTAGTGATTCCGCTAGTAAAGTGTCTCTCGAAATGGATTTTAATTTTGAAAATTCAATTACTCAAAAGTTGTTTGGACGAGTGTTTCAAAGTGTGATTGCGGCGCAGCTCGACGCTTTTGAAAAACGAGCGAATCAACTGTACGGAGCGCAATCGTAAAACGGTTGTGACGCGATTTTTCATGCATCAAATTAGCGTTTCTTTGGTTTACGGCACCGCTCAAAAACAATCGGTTTACGAAGCGCGGGTGGCGCGTGGAACCAGCGCGTTGGAGTTGATTGAGATCTCAGGGTTTATGGACAATATAGAGAGTTTGAGAGGCCAAGCAATTTCATCGATGACGGTCGGGGTGTTTTCGCAAAAAGTGTCCATCGATTATTTATTGCGAGAGGGTGATCGTTTAGAAATTTACCGTCCTCTTACTGCAGATCCCAAAGAAGTGAGGCGGCAGCTAGCCTTGATGGGTAAGACTATGGGCCAACAGTAGGTGGCGCACTTAGCGCTTAAAACGGAGTATTGTTGCCGTCGCGACTTTGTGTTCATCCTAAATAACCGATGATATTTCGATGAATTCATCTCCCTTAGATCAGAACAAGCCTGCGCGGCATGCTCGTATTATTCTATTTTTGTTGATTGTGCTAAACATCATCAATATGGTCGACCGGCAATTGATATCAAGCTTTGGCCCGTTAATCACAGAGGAACTCAGTTTAAGCGACACTCAATTTGGTCTTCTGACCGGGCCTATGTTCGTTACTTTTTACGCAATCATGGGTCTATTTGTAGGTCGGCTTGCTGACGTTATGAGTAGACCGCGTCTAATTGCGGCAGGCGTCTTCGTTTGGAGTGCCTTAACAGCGGCCTCAGGTGCGGCCGTCAACTTCTTCCAAATTGGCGCGGCTCGGCTTTTAGTCGGAGTTGGCGAAGCTTGTTTGACGCCTGCGGCTGTTTCTATGCTCTCAGATTTGTTTCCGCAGAGCCGCCGTGGCACTGCGATGGGCTTATACTACTTAGGAATTCCTTTAGGCGCAGGCGCGAGCTTTATAATTGCCGGTGTACTTGGCCCTCAGATTGGCTGGCGGAATTGTTTTTATATATTGGGTGCCCTTGGCTTAGTACTCACTCCTGCGGTTTTTATTCTTTCTGACCCTAAACGAGGGCAGTTTGATAAACAAAGCCAGCTTGCCGATAAGCATGATGAGCAAGAGTCGATCGGAGTGCTTAAAGCGGTTGCTCAAGTTTGGCAAGTTGCCAAACAAAAAAAGGCATTGGCTTGGCTAATGGTTGGCGCCATATTTATGCACTTACCAGTAGGCGGGGCTCAACACGTTATGAATTGGATGACGCGTGAGCGAGGCTTTGACCTAAATGAAATTCTAACAATTTATGGTTTAGGGTTTTTGGTGTTTGGAATAATTGGCTCGTTAATCGGTGGTTTGACAAGCGATTGGTATTTAAAGCGTTATCGCGGGGGGCGTCTACGCTTTTTGGCAATCTTTATGTTAGCGATCACGCCATTGATGATTAGTTATCGCTTCGTCTCACCTGATTCGCCGCTTTTTTACATCGGGATGTGTGCTGGTTTTGTCAGTTTCACAGCCTTTTTTGGACCGGTTTTTTCCACTGCCCAAGATTTGTCTCCATCGAAACTTAGAGGCTTGACGACGGCGATATTGATTATGATGAGTAACCTTATTGGCTTTGGTCTCGGTGCCTTGTTGCTTGGGGTGCTGAGCGATGTATTAAAAAGTATGGGTATTGCGTCGCCACTAACGTACTCATTTTTAGCTATCGACGCATTAAGTGCATTTACAGTTGTCGCGTTTTTCATCGGCTCAATCCATTGGCAGCGTGAACACGATAAATTGACTCTATAGAATTGGTTCGCTTAATAGCCTGGTTATTAGTATGCGTTCAAGCACAACTCGATAAAATTCAAGCTTACATTGCCCGCAGCGTCTCGATATTGCAAATGCCAGTAGCGCAAAAAGTAGGTACATTTTGTAGTGAGTGGTTTTGATCAGCACAGAATTGTCGAGTGCATCGAAGCCCAGCCCCAAGTTTACGACACTTCCAATGGTGCCGCTAGAATCGCTAGCTGCTCGTGCGTCGATAAGAAAATGTACACCTAAGAAATATGATCGATGAGGTGATAGATTATGTGTACTGCGTGGTGAGTAGTAACGGGTGTGTCTTAGTCTGCAGCAGCGAAGGCCTACAGTTTATATTGGTGCTGTAATAGACATGTTAATGGCTAGGTGTATCAGCCATAACAGCTTCAACCATCTAACTTATTGTTTAAGGATTTAACATGCAAAGTAAGTTGTATGTATATGAGGGACATTTCTCACTTGGGTCAAAGGAGTGAGATTCTCACCTCGAGCGGGCTAGTATTCGTTGGCCGAAAGTCGGTGAAAACCCCGGCGCAGTTTGTTTCGTCAGGTAGGTATGCCGCAAGATTGACTTTCTTTGAAAGACAGCAAGCTTTGGAGCTGTTTTTCGACCGTTGTTCTCGTGTAAAAGAGCCTATTTGAAGGCGATGAATCGTTAAGAGGTGATGACGCTCTTCCTGCAAACCAATTAAGAGAGTCCTGAGTTTTCAAGGATGTAAATGGACAAATGTAGCTTTATTGCATCGGTTTTGGTGAACAAACCATCAGAGTAGCTCTTATACATGACTAAAACTTGTATTCATCATATAAATTAGGGATATATCTTTTATAACCTGCCCAAAAGTGGTACAAAGGCAGAATAACAGTCATGGGTTTACGTGGACAATTTGTCTGCTTAGACCTGTGATGGCGTCGTATTGAGCGGCTGTTATAAGAGCGCATAAAATTTAAGGTGGGTAAATTCAATGAGCCTAAATATAAAAATTATCTCAAAAACTAACAGATAAGGAGTACTTAAGTGAAACTATCATTTAAAAAAATAGCCTCGGCTGTAGCAATAGCTACTGCAGTGGCGCCTAACGTCAGTGTTGCTCAAGGGTTTCTAGAAGAAATCGTAGTAACCGCCACAAAACGCGCGCAAACATTACAAGACATTCCAATTGCGGTAACCGTGACATCTGGTGAAACCATTGAAAAAGCCCAGATTCAAGATTTACTTGATCTACAAAGTGTTGTTCCATCGTTGAGAGTATCTCAGCTTCAAACTTCTCGAAATGCTAACTTTGTTATTCGAGGTTTTGGTAACGGCGCTAATAACCCTGGTATTGAGCCTTCGGTCGGCGTATTCATCGACGGTGTTTATCGTTCGCGCTCAGCGGCGGCTATTTCAGACTTACCACGTGTAGAGCGTGTGGAAGTGTTGAGTGGCCCACAAAGTACCTTATTTGGCAAGAACGCTTCGGCCGGTGTGGTAAGCGTTGTTACTCCTCGACCGTCTGGTGACAGTGGTGGTTATATCTCAGGTAGTTTCGGTGAGTTCAGCGCTGTTGTTGTAAAGGGTCTTTACGAAGGTGCTTTTAACGATAATCTGGCCTTTGACATCGCAGGTAGTTATAACACTCGAGATGGTTATTTTGAAAATTTAACACTCGGTGAAGAATTAAACGAACGAGATCGTTTTTCAGTTCGTGGTCAGTTGAACTGGACGCCAAGCGACACAGCGTCAATTCGAGTGATCGCTGACTATGATGAGTTAGACGAGTCATGTTGCGGCGTAATTAATGTGTTTAGCGGCCCGAGCACTCTCGCGATTAACGCACTTGGGGGTCAGCTTGTAGAGAATGATTCTTCTGCTCTCGAGGGATTTTTTGATGATCCAGCAGTCAATGAGATTAGTAATTTTGGCGTTTCGATCCAAGGTGATTTTGAGTTCAATAACTTCACATTGACCACGATTACATCGTTTCGCAATAATGACGTGATAGACAATCAAGACATCGATTTCTCAAGTGCCGATTTAACCAATAGTAACTTGAACGATATTAATACAGATACGTTCACTCATGAGGTACGCCTTACCTCAAACGGCGATGGTGCTTTCGATTGGTTGATTGGTGGTTTCTATTTTGATGAATCGATTGAACAAGAAACAAATGTATTCTTTGGCCCAGCTTTCAGAACGTTTAACGACATCGGACTAGCTGCAGCAGGTTTTCCATTGTCACTGTCACAAGTAGAAGGCATTATTGGTGTGCCTCAAGGTTCATTCTTTCAAAATAATTCGGGCTCTTCGGATATCTCCACATTAGATAACGAATCTTATTCAATTTTTGGACAAGGTGATTGGCGCGTAAATGACTCGGTAACCTTAAGTCTTGGCTTCAACTATACTCAAGATGACAAAGAGTTTTCTATCGACTCCACTCGTACGGAATTCCGAGGTCTACTAGACTTGCCATTCCCCTTAAGTTTAATTCCGGTTCTACCGAACGTAACGGTCGACACTGATAATCCCGTTGAAGATAATTCCACTGACGACGATGAACTTACCTATACAGCTCGTGTAGCGTGGGACATCAACGATAGTGTAAATGTATATGCGTCATATGCGACTGGTTTTAAGGCATCGTCTATTAATCTAAGCAGAGACTCGACTCCTAGTATTGCCGATGCCAACGCATTAGCAGCTCTAGGCTTGCTTCCACCGAATGCACTTACACCTCTAAACCCAGCAGTATTGGGCGCAGGTGGTCGTTTCGCGGCACCGGAAGAAGCGGAAGTATTCGAAATTGGTGTTAAAGCGCGCTTTGATAAAGGCTCATTAAATGTAGCAATATTCGATCAAAGCTTAGAGAACTTTCAATCAAACATATTTAACGGATTGGGTTTCGACTTAGTAAACGCCGAAGAACAATCAGTTCAAGGTGCTGAAATTGATTTTAAGTATCAAGTAACAGATTCTTTTGGATTTGGTGCTAACGTTACTATTTTGGATCCATTATTTGACACTTTCACGAATGGCCCAGGCGGCGACCTTAGTGGTCAACAACCCGCTGGAATCAGCGAGTTTAGTGCGTCACTTTCTGCGCAGTATGATTTCCAATTGGGAGCCAATGAAGCTTATATCCGTGGTGATTACCAATACGAGGACGAAGTTCAAATCGTAGACAGTACTGACCCGATTCTTGGTGGTCAAACTCGCGAAGTTAACTTGTTAAATCTGTCAGCCGGTATCACTACCGACAACGGTTTTTCTGCGACCCTTTGGGCGCGTAACTTGACTGACGATGATTACTTGATCAGTGTTTTCCCATCAGTTGCACAAGCTGGCAGTGTGAGCGGTTATCGTAATGAGCCACGCACTTATGGTGTGACTCTTCGTAAGGAGTTTTAAACTCGCCAATATTGGCATTTAAAATCTACCGGTGCATTTAGACCACCGGAGGTTGTTTTAAGAACTAGGCTTGCCTCAATGTATTTGAGGCAAGCCTTTTTTTTAAAAAAAGAGAGAATAGGGCGCATTCTGTATTGGAGTAACATTCTAGCTGCAGCCGTACGGAGCTTATCGAAACCGCGTTTGCTAACGGTTATAAATCACGATTAATAGTACTAAGAAATCACTAAATTGACGCTATTCAAATATCTTTTTGTCTACAATCAAGAGATTAAAATAAATAGAAGAGGTAAAGAATGACGAGCTACGCAGAGCAAATGGCGGCGGAGTTAAACCCAACGGGAATTTCCAGCTTGATCGAAGCATTCGAAGGTAACTGCGCCAATTATGCCGAAAAGCCCGCCTTTGTCTGTTTAGGTCACACAGTGACATTTTCAGAATTCAGTCGTCTGACAAAGTGTTTTGCACAGTATCTGAGCAGTGAGCTTGATCTTAAGCCAGGCGATCGTATCGTCATTCAGCTGCCGAATATCACCCAATATCCTGTCGCTGTTTGGGGTGCGTGGCGAGCAGGTCTAATTGTGGTTAATACCAATCCTATGTATACCGCCCGAGAAGCTCTGCATCAGTTCAAAGATTCGGGCGCCGTCGCTTTGCTGGTTCTAGATAGCTTATTACCATTAATCGAAACAATTATTGCTGATACCGACATCGAGCACGTCATTGCAAGCAATGTGATCGATTTGGCGCAACCAAAAAATAGTTTTAAGGCTAAGGACTCGATAATTGCATTTAGTGACACGCTGAAATCGGACGGCGAGGCGTTTCAAAACGCGCCAATCACGATGGATGACATTGCCGCTTTACAATACACTGGTGGCACCACCGGACCATCGAAGGGCGCAATGTTAACCCACGGTAATTTATTCAGTGCGCGGACTCTCTCGCGAAAGAGTGTAGTATTGAACAAACCTGGTGCGAATGAGATATTGATCGCCGTGTTACCGGTATACCATGTATTCGGCTTTACTCAAAACGTAGTTGGTTCGACATTGTTTGGTAGTTTAAGTGTGATGATACCCGACCCTCGCAATTTAGACTCAATAATTGCGGCGATGAAGGCATACCCGTTTACCAATATGGCGGGCGTGAATACCTTACTTAGCAGCTTAATGAAGCATCCGGAATTTGATTCAATCGATTTTTCCAATATCACCGGCGTTGTTGTTGGTGGGACCGCATTGGTAAAGGAAATTGGCGATGAATGGCAGCAACGCACTGGAACCATGCTTTATGAAGGCTATGGCCTTTCTGAGACATCTTCGAACGGCGCTTGTAATCGTCCCGAAAGTCATGAGCTAGGTACAGTTGGGCCAAGTATGTTGCACCAACAAATAAAAACTGTTGACGACGCTGGTAATACTGTGGCTGTGGGTGAACGTGGAGAAATTTGCATTCGAGGCCCTCATGTAATGAAAGGATATTGGGGTAGGCCCGAAGCGACCGCGGAATCCATCGATAAGGATGGCTGGTTTAAGACCGGTGATGTCGGCATTATTCAAGAGAACGGGCATCTAAAAATCGTTGACCGTATTAAAGACATGATAATTGTCTCAGGCTTCAACGTATATCCAAATGAAGTGGAAGCGGTAGTATACGGCCACCCGAATGTAAGCGAGTGCGCGGCCATTGGGGTTGAAAGTAGTAATACTGGTGAAGCGATAAAACTCTATGTGGTAAGCAATGACAATAAATTAACGGAATCAGATATTATCAATTTTTGCCGAACCGAGCTTACCTCATACAAGGTTCCCAAACAGATAGTATTTAAGGATGACTTGCCTAAATCGCCAGCCGGAAAAATTTTACGCCGAGAATTAAGAGAACTGTGAAAGGTGACTTAAAATGACAATGACATTCGATCTTAACTCTGTTCCCAGCACACAGTTCGCACCGGGTTGTGCTGCTGAACTAGCCACATTGGTTAATCGTTTGGGGATTTCTAAACCATTTATCGTTACGGATAGAGGCATCCTAGAGCACAACTTGCTTGATTCCGCCTTAGACTCTTTGAAGCGTGCCGGGATTGGCTATTGCTTATACGATGACGTTCAAGCAGACCCACCTGAGGCTAATGTGATCGGTTCAGTCAAGCTGGCTCAGGAGCAGAAATGCGACGGAGTGATAGGCTTTGGTGGTGGTAGCTCCATGGATGTAGCGAAGCTAGTTGCGGTGCTCCTTGTTGGTGAGCAATCTCTTAGTGAAATCTATGGAGTGGATCAGATTTCCAGTTCGCGAACGCCGTTGATTCAGGTGCCCACTACCGCAGGCACGGGTTCAGAAGCGACCAGCGTGGCCATAGTCACCACTGGAGAATCGACCAAAGCTGGAGTGGTGAGTCGAGTTTTATTTGCAGACGCAATAGTTTTAGACCCTGAGCTGACTCTTGGTCTCCCGCCTCACGTCACCGCAGCGACAGGAATTGATGCGATGGTACACGCGATCGAGGCGTTTACTAGTAAGCGATTGAAAAACCCAATCTCAGATATGTTGGCGCTGAAGGCTCTCTCCTTGATGTCCTCAAGTATTAGCATCGCCGTTGAAAACGGAAGGAACTTATCCGCTCGTAGCGACATGTTATTGGGTGCGATGTTAGCCGGACAAGCGTTTGCTAACGCTCCCGTCGGCGCAGTTCATGCTTTAGCGTACCCGCTCGGCGGGATCTATCACATACCCCATGGCTTAAGTAACTCATTGGTATTGCCGCATATCTTACGTTTTAATGCGCCAGAAGCCGAGCATCTTTATGCACAGTTGATGCCAGTGGTATTGCCTAAGGAAGTTGTGAAAAATGCGTCGGACCAACTTGCCGACTACTTTCATTCATTAGCAAAATCGCTAGGGCTTGAAACGACACTGCGCGAATTAAATATAGCTGAAAGTGCACTAGTAACGCTGGCAGAGCAATCTATGCTGCAAGAGCGACTGTTGATCAATAATCCGCGAGAGGTTTCGTACGACCAAGCACTGGATATCTATCGTCAGGCCTATTAAAAAATGAGCGAACAAAGAAGCAGAGATCACTATTTTTTCTTTAAGGACATTAATACGCGCTGGATGGACAATGATATTTATGGGCATGTTAACAATGTTACGTATTATAGTTACTTTGATACGGTAGCTAATTGCTATTTAATCGAAAGAGCCGGCCTAGATATCCAAAACGCTGAATCAGTAGGTTTTGTTGTTGCCTCAAGTTGTCAATACCATTCACCCATCGCGTTTCCTCAAACCGTAGAAGCAGCGTTTCGTGTAAACAAGCTTGGTACCAAGTCTGTCGAGTATGGACTTGCCATCTTCAATGGTGAAGATCGCGAAGCCTGCGCTACAGGTACTTTTACTCACGTATTTGTTGACCGCGCCAGCGGTGATTCCATCGAAATACCACATCGAATTCGTCAGGCCTTAGAACTGGCATTAAACTAACTAAAATCACCCCGAGGGAAAACACAATGGGCAAGTTATTAGCACCTAATGAAATAGCCGACGCTGTAGGTAAAGAAATTGGCGTATCAGAGTGGTACGAGATTACCCAAGAAAATGTCAATAAATTTGCCGATGTGACGGCCGACCATCAGTTTATTCATATTGACCCAGAGAAGGCTGCGCAAACTCCATTTGGTGGAACCATTGCGCATGGATTCTACACCTTGTCGATGTTATCGCACTTCGCAGAAACCGGCTGCGGTGTCGCTGTCGAAGGGACTAAAATGGGGGTAAATTATGGTTGCGATAAACTTCGTTTTATACAGCCTGTCCGAGTAGGCTCGCGAATCCGTGGCCGCTCAGTTTTAATTGCAGCCGAGGAGAAGAAGGCGGGTCAATTCCTATTTACCTCGCAGATGACGGTTGAAATTGATGGAATCGACAAGCCGGCATTAATTGCTGACTGGCTGACCATGATCTTTGTCTAAGTATTGGTTTAGCGAGGGGAAGCTTGCTGAAAGAGTATTAATTTTCGTGATCATGTGGCCATTGCCGCAGGTGCAGGCAATGCTTAGGTTGTAGCCATACCATATTATCGAGTTGCCAAGCAAAGCAGATCGTGGTGGTAAACGATTTAGGCCATGCGCATGTCGTTAGCGGCGACGGCCGCAGGTTTAATTATCTTGTGTGATAAAGACGCAGTATATAGAACCGTTTTATGCGCCGATGATGGTGGTTATGCAAGCACTCATATTTATGAAACAGAAAGTATTTTCCAATCTGAGGCTTAACAAGTACCTGAAAACCGTAGCGTTAACATATACGAGATTAGAAATTCCGGCGGCGAAAAGGTAATAACCGCCGGTTTCTAGCGAACCAACAAGTTTGTCGAAAAAGGCGGTTGCGATTACTAAATCTCAATAGAAGTTACTGATTGGTTTCTAGTTGGGCAATCTTCTAACTGGAGCCAAGTTAAGAAGATTGCCAAAATAATAATTAGTCTTTTTTACTCACGCAGAAACGAAAAATTGAGGTTGGCCTTTCGGCCAACCTCTAAACCACGTGTGTTTAATTACTAGAGTAATTTATTATTGGAATTCGGTTTGATTAGTTAAAGCTAATCTCAATTGGAAAGTTCATTTCGCATGCTACGCCATTGCAACTTGCTGGTTGGAATTCAGCGTGTTGTAAGTTACGCTCGATATAAGAAACCAAGTCAACATTATTACTATTGTGAACCTTTACATCGGTTACCGTACCGTTTGTACTCACTGTCGCAGTTACGTTTAGAGTGCTGTTGTCACCGTAAACCTTGTTTGCCTTAACAAGTGGTTTGTAGACAGCCTTAAGTCCTGAAACTGGGAAAGGAGGTGTGTCATTGACGCCTAAGTGGTCGAATTTAGCTTTAACTAAATTTTGCTGTTGACTTGTTAATGCATCAAAACGCTTGTTGAATGGCACGGTCGACTGTGCATCGATTGAAGGTATCTTGCTTCCGTGGGTATCACCTTTTAGTGAATACAGTTTAGGTGATGAGGTTGCGTGTGATGCACTAATGCTGAAAATTAGTGTTGCTGCGATGAGTAGGGCATTTAATTTTTTCATGATGGCTCCATGACTAAGTTAGGGTTTTGGTAACGGACACCGTTATTGGTGTCTCTGAAATCTTAGATGCGAGCTTTCAGAGAATGGATTCAAAAAAATTAAAATATTTTTTCTAAGCTAATATCTTTGTCTCTTTTAGAACGCGTATAAATAAAACTAATGCGAGAAAGAAAGCCATCACATTGCCGATCGCAATTCCAATAAAAAGTCCTTTAATATCAAATATTTGCGATCCGATATAAGCAAGCGGAAAATAAAAAAGTGCAAGTCGTAAAACATTAATATAAAGCGCAGTTTTTGGTCTGCCTAAGACGTTCATCGATACATTGATTAAAATCACAGCGCCCGATAAACCATAGCTAATGGGCACTATTAACAAAAACCACACAATGGTTTGCTGAACAATAACGTCATCAGAAAAGATAGCAGCAATCCATGTTGATAAGCCCGCTAGAACTGCGTAAACAGCAAGTTGAAGAATAATAATGAACTTAAAACTTAGCTTTAGCACGGCGATAATTCTCTCCGGCTTCTCGGCCCCTAGGTTTTGGCCGATAAACATGGGGAGAGTCGACGACATTGCGTAGATAATAATTAGGCTGACCGCTTCGATACGAATCCCAACCCCAAAACCAGCGACGGTATCGGTACCGAACTGGGCGACTAACGCGATTAGTATCGCCCCGGTAATTGGAACTATCGCATTCGCCAAGACTGCCGGTATTGCAATTTCTACTAGTTGGTTAAAGTTGCTTTTAAAAGCTTCGAGCGATGGCAATGAAGGCAAGATGAGGCGTTCTTTTATGCCAAGTTGATATAAGCCGATAACAGCAGATACCGTCACGGCGATAACCGTTGCAAGGGCGGCTCCTTTCATACCGAGTTCGGGAAATGGGCCTATGCCAAAAATCAGAAGAGGGTCTAAAATTAAATTGGTTACCGTCATTGAAATTGAGATCGTTGCCGAAGTCTTGGTGTCGCCTAGGGCGCGAAATGTGCTCGAGCATACTTGTGCAAGCATCAATAAAACGGTGCCAAACAGCCAAGCATGCATATACTCATAGATGTAAGGTAGGGTGTTTAAATCGGCGCCGATCAATAAAAATATGTCTTCTAAAGCGTAACTAAAGAGAGCCGTAACCATCAGTGCAGTTATGGCGGTCAAGTAGAAGCCATCGGTGATTAACCTTGCAGCAAGCCCCATTCGCTGTGCGCCAATCAGTTTTGAGGTTAGCGATGATATCGCCATACCAAGCCCAAGGGCAATGCTGGTGATAATGAACGTAATCGGCATGATAAAACCGATGGCGGCGAGTTGATCGGTACCAAGAAAGGAAATGAAAAAACTATCGACTAAACCTAAACTCATGATTGCGACAAGCGCAAATAACATGGGAATGGTTAATCGGAATAGGGTTGGACCTATCGGCTGAGAAATAATTTCTTCGCGCCGTTTCGAGGTGTTAATCTTATGCTCCTGGAACAGTGGCTATGAGTTCAATTGTTCCTAAATAGAGTACCGTATATTCAATCAATCTCTATGTTTGCACACTTTCGAGCATGGCTCTTGCATTGCCTAATGGGATTCCCGCTGCCTGAGCTTTCTTGATCGCATCGTCGACACTGATCGCTCCACTTGGTATTTGGCCCAAAGCCCAAATAAAAGATGACCGCATGCCACTTCGGCAATGAACTAAAATAGCATCGTCGCTTGCGTCTACTATTGCTCTGAAGTCCTCAACAAGTGATGCTTGGACTGGTTCTCCATTAACCATTGGTAAGTAGTGATAAGCGATCGAGTTTTCCTTAGCCAGTTGTGCGGCGTCGCTTGAGTGGAGCTGGCCTGCCTCCTCATCATCAGGGCGATTGTTGATGATTGTTTTTATTCCAGCCGACTTTAAGGATTCGAAATCATGAGGGCTAATTTGCCCAGTAACGTAGATATTCTTGTGAAGTTGTTTCATTTTATTTTTATTTGAGATTGCAGTGGCAGTGTTGTAGGGCTTTGTTGTACGCTTACTTCGTCTTGGGTGTCAGTTTGAAGCGGCTTATCTGAGCTTTGAATTCGTTTACTATATCGTTGGATTCATCGCTAAGATCACTATACCTCAAACGATGATAGGATTGGGTAATGTTGTTTATCTGGCTAGCGCTTTCAGGGAATAATACTGAGGCTCGATGTGCGAACTCTCGGGGTGTTTCACTGACCTCTTTTTCCATTTGGTAGCGTTTAAATTTCTTCACAAAGCGTAAATACAAAGCCTGTACTTCACTACGTTTAACGCGTCGCGGAACGAGTTGCCAGAAATACAATAATAGTAGTGTTAATGCACCGCCAAACATGATGGTTACTAAGGCTGTAACGCTATTTTTGTGCTCCACGCCAAGTTTCTCCAATAATTGACGTTGTGTATCGAAGTCATAATTAACCACCCATTTGTTCCATTGGTATCCCGCGTTTTTCCAGCTGTCTCGCAGGTCTCTCAAAACTCTCGACATTCCTGTTGGATTGAGTATGTTTGCTAGAGCGCGTCCGGTGTCGTTGCTTCCTAATAGGCCATTACCCCATAGCTCCAAAAGAGCTTCCATGCCAAAATTGATACGCTCAGGGCTGATGGTTGCAGTAGGATCTATGCGTCGCCAGTAACCGTCGACCCATACTTCACTCCAAGCGTGAGCATCAGAGTATCGAACTTCGATAAACTCTCCACCGTTGATCGACGCACCACCCTGATAGCCGACTACCACACGCGCCGGTACCCCAAGCATGCGCATAATGATTGTGAAAGAACTGGCGTAGTGTTCGCAATAGCCTTCACGAGTATTAAATAGAAAATCACCGAGGGGGTCGGTTTCGTCCAAAGAAGGAGGAATCAAAGAGTATTCAAATGGGGTAGTTTCAAAATATTGATAAACGCGGTCTACAACTTCAGCGTCATTTGCTGCTCCACCTCTCCATTGTTCCAATAACAGTTGGATTTTAGCGTTAGGCGTACTCTCTAAAGCGAGAAATGCCTCTCTATTTTTTAGGGCTGCAAAGGCAGCCTCAGAATTGGCTGATGACGACCCTCGATAACTGAAGGCATTGTTTGCCGGTTTATTCTGATAAACAGAGTAGTCATTAAGAATTCTTCCTCGGTTTACGCTTGAGACATAATCTAGATAAGGCAGGTATTTATCACTGCTTTTTTCATGCAGAATCTCATACTGCCATTCCTGAGAATCTGGTTCTGGAGTGATATTTTGATTGTCGGCTTTCTTAGAATCTTCAGGGTGAGGATCAACAACGATCCATTGAAAACT
>CAYQVT010000047.1:17978-19649 GCA_964420885.1 uncultured Gammaproteobacteria bacterium | reverse complement strand
TTCCCGGCTGGTTTTCGACAATTGGCGGTATTTTAGTATTGCTATTAGTTCAAGTCGCCATTATGAGCTTAGTAGTTTTACTGTCTGCCGGAAACCTAAAAGCAAAACCAACCGAAGCATTCGAACATCGGAAATTAATTGAGAGTATCGACTATGTCGACTAAGGAATCGACAGACTACATTGGCGACGAACTTACTTTGTTCGCCGACGCAGAGAATTGGAAACGGTATTGGAGCAATAAGCTCGAACCTCTGTTATCCGACAAGGTTCTAGAGGTTGGTGCAGGTATTGGGGCAAATCTAAGCCTATTACGCCGCCGCGAACAACAATGGACGGCATTGGAACCCGATACTCAGCAAGCCGGCTTGATCTCCGAGTTAGTCGCTCAACAGAAATTCAATAATGTCAGAGTCGTCGCCGGAACTTTAAGCGATATTCCCGACGATGAAAAATACCAAACTATTATCTATATCGACGTTTTGGAACATATTGAGAATGATAAAGCCGAAGTCGAAGTGGCGATGTCGCATCTACAAGCTGGTGGAAGATTGATAATATTATCACCCGCTCACCAACGCTTTTTTAGCCCTTTTGATACGGCTGTCGGGCACTATCGTCGCTATAATAAGCGCTCACTAAGGGCCTTAACGCCCGCAACTGCATCGATTGAAAAGCTTTTTTATTTAGATTCTATTGGTTGTTTCGCATCCTTTGCGAATGCAACTCTTCTTGAAGCCTCTATGCCGACCACTAAGCAAATATGGTTTTGGGATAAAATTCTTGTTCCGATTTCCCGAGTTACTGACAAATTGTGCGCGCATACAATAGGCAAGACAATCATCATGGTATGGCGAAAGAACGAGGCTCGATGACACCGGCTATAGAGCGAGCTCGAAATGAAGGGGGCGTATTTAAAGTACACCATTATGAACACAATCCCAGAACCGATTCTTTCGGTGATGACGCTGTCAAAGCTTTGCGACTCAAACCGACTCAAGTATTTAAAACTCTGGTTGTAGAAACCCATTCTGGTCAGTTGGTCGTAGCTGTTGTGCCCGTCAGCTCTAAGCTTGACTTAAAAGCTATTGCCTCAGTGGTAAATACTAAGAAAGCCTTTATGGCCGAAAAGGCTAAGGTTCAGCAAACCACTGGTTATGTTCTTGGTGGGGTCAGCCCGATAGGGCAACGTAAGCCCTTAATGACATTTATTGATATCAGTGCCCATAATTTCGACACGATTTTCGTAAGCGGTGGCAAGCGTGGCCTGGAGATAGAATTAGATGCCGCCGACTTAGCAAAGCTAACTCAGGCTTCTTTCGCAAGCATCGCCATCGTATGAACGACGATCTAAAAGGCCTACTCCTCGGCTTTGTTGCGGTGTCGATGTTTGGCTTAACACTGCCAGTTACACGGCTTATTTCTCCCCATTTAGACCCAATATTTATTGGCCTTGGAAGAGCCGCACTGGCAGCCATGGTCGCAGTTTTTATACTTGCTTTTTATAAAGCTCGGCTTCCTACATCGGCGCAATTTAGGCAACTAATTATTGTTGCGATAGGAGTAGTGATTGGTTTTCCTGTTCTATCAGCGTGGTCAATGCAAAGCTTACCAGCCTCGCACGGCGGTGTGGTGCTCGGTATATTACCGCTCGCAACCGCTGCCGCGAGTCG
>CAYQVT010000047.1:7832-17968 GCA_964420885.1 uncultured Gammaproteobacteria bacterium | reverse complement strand
TTTGGTTTTTGGTTGATTGGTGGCGCTGGAAGCGCCTTAGTGATTATCTATTCATTATTGCAAGGCGGAGGAACGTTCCTGATCGGCGATGTATCTCTCTTCGCGGCGGTTGTCAGTGCTGCATTTGGTTACGCTGTTGGCGGAAAGCTATCCAAAGAATTAGCCGGTTGGCAAGTAATATGCTGGGCCTTGGTTATCTCCTTTCCGTTGATTATCACCCCAGCTCTCTATTACGCACCGGAGGATCTATCAAAGATTGAGCTCGGTACCGTCATTGGTTTTCTATACCTCGTACTTGCCAGCCAGCTTTTTGGATTTTTTATTTGGTACAAAGCCATGGCGATTGGAGGAGTTGCTCGAGTAAGCCAAGTACAACTACTTCAACCCTTTGTCACTTTATTGGTGTCTGCTTGGGCCCTATCCGAAGCAATAGGACACCAAACTTACACCTTCGCGATTATCGTCGTTGCTTTGGTTGCGATCGGTAAACGCATGCCGGTATATTCCGCACATTAAATTAAAACAATCGAGACTTAGAAATGAACACCGTTAATATTCGACCCGCTACAGTAAACGATGTTGGCCAAATCATGCAGTTTGTCATAGACCTAGCGATCTATGAAAAAGAGGAAAACGCCGTCGTTGCAACATCGGAAGATTTTAAAACCGCACTGTTTCGTGAAAACCCCCAAGCTCACTGCTTAATTGCCGAAGTACAAGGAAAGCCGATAGGCTTCGCACTCTATTTTTACAGTTTCTCGACCTGGCTTGGACAACACGGTATCTATCTCGAAGATCTGTACGTTTCACAAAATTCGCGAGGCTTAGGAGCAGGCAAAGCACTGCTTAAAGAACTGTCAAAAATAGCGGTATCGAATAATTTGGGTAGAATTGAATGGAGCGTTCTTGATTGGAACAAACCTGCTATCGAATTTTATAAAGCCATCGGCGCCGAAGCAAAAAACGGTTGGACAGTTAATCGATTAACAGGCCAGGCCTTGAGTGACTTCGCCTCAAAGTAGCCTAAGAGTGGGGCAATATATCACTCGGCCTATCTATATCGTGATGCACCCCAACATCATCACAATCGTGAAAGAACAAGCGATTGGCATATCGACTTAGCAATCGCTTTGCACCAACGTCCCCAGACAATCTGAGTAATTCCTCTCGATAATCTGCGCCAAAGATGACGGGGTTACCGATACCTTTTGTTGTTCGAGGAACAACAATCGAATCTTTGTTGGCCATAAAAACCAATGAGAACAGGGTTGAAACAGACAAATATGGCATATCACCTAAGGCGATCAGCCAAGCACGTGATGGCGTAGAGGCTCGAACGCCGGCTACCACACTTTTGCTCAAACCTTGATCGAACGCAACATTGTTAATATACGAAGCACCTTCCTTCTCTACCAAACGGATAATAGGGTCATCACCATCACGTACTACCACTGACACTCGTTCGAACACTTGTGAATAGACACCAATTGTTTTTGCCAGTATCGTCGTGCCATCATTTAGGCGATGTAACATCTTTGCGCTTCCGAATCTGTGACTCGCGCCCGAGGCCAAGATAATACATTCGATATCACCTGACACTATTTTCATTACTTTGCGTTCAAGCTCTCGATCACTTCGGCCAGTATCGATACGGCGATTTGAGCTGGCGTATTGGCACCAATATTTTTTCCAACTGGTCCATAAATCCGCCCAAAAGATGATTCATCTACACCACAGCTTCTTAAGGCTTCGAGGCGAGCTAAATGAGTTCGTTTACTCCCAAGCGCCCCGATGTAGAATGCATCGGTGTTCAGCGCGCCGGCTAGCAAGGCGGTTTCAATATCGTGGTCGTGAAAAAGACTAACCATCGCTCCAAATTTATCAAGTTCCGCAGCAAATCTATTTTGCGCCTGGTGTAATGGCATACCGTCGAGTCCTGCGTTTTCTAATATGGCGAGTGTGTGTTCGTTCTGTGCGATACATGCGACATCGAAACCAGACTTTATTGCAAGCTCTGCCAACATCACTAAGATAGGCCCCTGGCCAAACAACATTAAACGTGTACTGGGAAGATAAGTTCGCTCGAACGCGCCAAGCGCGGTGTCCAGAGTTTGGCGATAAACTTCGCGGGCACTAAGTTGATCCGCGATTGCTGACATGCTCTCAAGCGTGATCTCACAATCAAAAAACACATCAATTCCCGAGCCACACGGCAATTGAATATCAAAGAATGGCGAATCGAGCCCATAGCGCAAGGTCTTGCTTTCGCCATTGCTCATCACCATCAGCGCTTGATCAGCAATGGCCGTCTCGGCGCAGCCTCCGGTAATTTGACCTAGATAGTCACCGCGGTCATTAACCGCCATTTGCGAGCCCACGGGGTACGGTGCATTGCCTTCTATGTTGACTAAGGTCGTCATCACAACGCGACGACCTAGACCTAGCCATTTGATCACGGGCTCGACCAGTTCGCGTGGATTATCGGACTGCGTATAAATAAGAGACATAAAGTGATGTGTAATTCGGGTATCGAGAGTCCGGCTAGCTCTCAGGTAGACAGAGTTCTTCTAATAAATTCTGAAGTCTGGTCAACGACGTGTGGGTAGCGTATTTTAAACTAAAGCGAGATGCATTATGCCAGACTTGATCAACATTTTTTGTGATCTCTATTAGTCGTCTAGCATCCAATTTTGACGACTTTGAGGGTCCTGCAAAGCCTAGCCGCTTCTTGGCTAATCGATACGTCAACAAGGTATTTTCGATTCCTTTTGGTAGAAGTATCGAGGGCACTCCAAACATGAGTAATTCGTAGACAAGATCATGCTTCGAATGGCAAAAAATTATCTTACATTGCTGGGCTACGGAGCGAATATTAACCATCTCAGTTTGCACTTTCATCGTCTGAGAATTAAAACGTTCAATGAATCTAGGGCTCGCATCCAAAATCACCGCTAGCACTGGTAGCTCGAGCTTCGATAATTGACTTAATACAGCTTTACAATGGGACGAGCTACTATCAAGCACAACCAATACTTTGTCTCCATCGACATCAGGCCATTTCGCATCCTCGCAACTTTTAGTACTCGGCCACCTCACAACATAAGGCAGACGTCGGCTGCCATAATGATCCATCTCTGGCACCGACATAACCCATTGATCAGCGTGCGAATATAAATCTTGAACTGAATGCATCTCGATCTCATTTATACCCATGACTTTTAACGATTCGTTAACCGCATCAAGTAAACTCTGATCATCGATCTGGACTTGAGCGAGATCTTTACTAACTTTATCCACTTCGCTTCGCCAGGGCCTGAGATTGGGCAACGTTTCTGTTTTGGGAGGAACATTGAAACCATCGCCAATCATGACGCTATCGATGGATAAGATTTTCGAGGCCAACAAAGCAGTGGGCGCTTGGTCACATAGTATGTAGTCGGCATCCAAACGTCGCAATATTGATAACCAAGCACGTAATACGGGCACTAAAACCGCCTGTGAGTCATACCCTTGCGCCAAAAATAATTCGCTTAAATTTCTAGGCCGAATGCGGCGCCTTCTAGCATCCTGATTTTCACCATCAAAAGACGGTGCTTGAAATATTTCGATCTCGTCGAATTCAGGCACCGTATTGGCCAAATTAAGATCGCTGCAAATCAGACTTACTTGGTGACCTTGGGCATCTAACTCCAAGGCACATGCCGCTAAGTCATTAAAGACGCGAGCACCTTGATTCAGTTCAGAGCATAGAACAAAACTTGCCATAAAAACCTTTTTAATTAATGAGTTAGATCGTACTCCCTAATTTACCACATTTAAAAAGACTTAGGTTGGCGGGTCGATCACAGCTACACTCGGTGAGTGTTAGATTCTCTTTACCAGAATAAACCAACACGTTTAGTTGGCGAAAAATCAGCTGAAAATGTCATAATCCACACGATTAACAGGATAAGGTTTAATGAATTATTGAGGGACTAACTAGATGAAGAACCGAACGCTAATTAGGGAGCGAGACTCAGTAGAAAAAGATAAGGCGAGTACTCTCGAACTGTGGCAAGCGCATTTACGCGCGCTTAAATATAAAAATACGGAACCTAGCAATTTATCGAGAGAATTCTCTACAAGCGATAACAATAAGCAACCCTTATTGATCAATACCTCGAACCCCAGCTAAGTTACGAAACCGGAAATCCAACACACCAATACCCGCTAAATTTACGATAGCAGGTGATTTCCACATCGCACAACACATTTTTCACTGTTTACACATAAAACGTGGTTAAAATAGCGAGCGATTAATAAATACATAGTTATTTCGAGGACCCTCATTAATGAATGTCAGTGATGCAATCAAGCAACGCCGGTCGGTCCGAGCCTACAAAGACAAAGCCGTAGCACCAGAACTGCTTGAGAAAATATTTTTACAAGCCCAAGACTCCCCCTCAAACTGCAATACTCAACCATGGCACGTGGTAGTTGTTTCCGGAGACGCTCGAGACAAAATCGAGCAAGCCATGATTTCCGAGATCATGAGCGGTAAAGCACCGACACCGCATTTCACCCCCGGTGATCACAAGTTACAAGATGAATATCGCACTAGACAGGTCGCCTGCGCGGTTTCCTTGTACGGTGCTATGGGAATTCAAAAAGAAGATAAGCAAAAACGCCAAGAGCTTATGGTCAAAAATTGGCAATTCTTCGGTGCTCCACACGCAGCATTTTTCTCAATGCCAAAGTCCATGAGCGAAATTAACGCGGTAGATATGGGAATCTATCTGCAATCAATTATGCTTCTGTTAACCGAGAATGGTCTAGCCAGCTGCCCACAAGGTGCATTAGCGATGTATACTTCAGCGGTGCACGAAATGGCCGGCATCCCAGAGAGCCACGCTATTATGTTTGGTTTGTCATTTGGTTACGCCGAAGAGGGAGCACCCATCAATGCGTTTGACGTTGGCCGTGAGGAATTGAGCAAATCAGTCGAGTTTCACTATTAGTGATTGGTGGTTACGTTCCCGCAAAAAAGCCAGCATCTTGCTGGCTTTTTTCGACACCTAATTTGAATTCACAAAGACCCCAATTTTCTCAAGGGCATCTTCAGCATCTTTAAGGATTGCCGAAAACAATTGGAACACATGAAACTGTGCACGATAACTTTGTATTTCGATGTCCACTTCTTGATCCTTTGCGCGCTCACAAAATTCCGTTATCTGATCATAAAACATTTCTCCTTTTCCATACTGAACTAATGTCTTAGGCAGGCCTTGGAGGGGGGTGTTTAGAAAACTTACCTGTTCATTTTGAAGATCTTCCCCTTGCATTAGCGAATCAATACTCGATTCAAGCACTTCTTTACTCAAATAATCATTGTTCTCATTCTTGACCATCGACCCATCTTTCGCAGACGGATCGACCCACGGCGAAATTAACACTAAATTATCTGCTTGTTTGCCTCCTGATTTGTTCAGTTTCAACGCGGTGGTAATCGCGAGAGCACCACCAGCTGAATCCCCCGCTAAGGTTATTTTCTTATCGTCATAGGTTTTAAGTACCAACGACGTGACCGCCAAGCAATCGTCTTGAGCCGAAGGAAACGGGTGTTCGGGAGCAAGTCTGTAATCTACCGCAACGACTAAGCCTTTAGTTTCCAAGGCAAGTTGCGCTAGGATAGTTGCGTGACTTTTTGGTGAGCCGACGATATAACCACCGCCATGATAATACACAATAACCTTGTCGGAACTCGCCCCAGCTTTGGGGCTTACTAACATGCAAGGCACACCGGCTATGTCGCGAGTATGTCGACTTACCTTAGAAAGGGCCGGATGGTAACCAGTTGATTTGTCGACTACTTTTCTTAATTGAGGTAAGCCTTTATCGAAATTTCCGATAAAGATCTCTTGCGTTGCTCTAGCAAGCATTTCGGTCAACCAACTTCGTCCGGGCATTCGAGCAGACGAACCAATCATTGAAATAGATGATTTAAATATGCTTAAAATCATAAGATAAATACACTGTCTTATTGTTAAAGGTGATTACTTGCCGTGGAACGTTACCTTCTCTTTTGTAAAGAAAGCGGCGACCGCATTAGCCGAATCCTGACTTCGAATTAATTTACTTTGCTCCACGGCTTCTTGATTAAGGGACTCCAAATAAGTCATTGAATATTCCTTACGCATCAAACGTTTTACAGCTGCCTGCGCGAGTGGCGCACCCTGAGCCATCTCAGCTGCCCATTGATGAGCTTCGTCAATCAACCGGTTTGAAGAAACCACCCGGTTAGTGAGCCCTAACTCGAGGCACTCACTGGCGTTTAGTTTTCCAGCGTTAACCGCTAGATCAATGGCTCGTTGATAACCAAGCTTTTGCAATAGTAGCCAAGTAGCCCCTCCGTCTGGAATCAGTCCAATCGCGGAGAAAGCCTGATACAAGTATGCATCATCGGCCATGATCACCATGTCACAATTCAGCACTATTGCCGCACCAATACCCGCAGCAGCGCCATTGACAGCAGCGAGATAGAGTTTTTCTGAATTGTGTATTACCATAAGCCATGGCGCGTATTCGGCTGCGCACTGGTCTACAAAACTACTGTATCCAGGCATTCCCTCACTGAGGTCCGCGCCGGCACAAAACCCTTTACCTTCGCCCGTCAAAACGATGATACGAACGTCTTCGTCGTCTTCTACACGCTGCACGGCATCGATGATCTCTAACCTCATTTGTTGCTTCAGAGCATTGCGTGTCGTTGGGGAATTAAAGGCAATGGTCGCGACGCGATCAACCTTTGATACCTTGATAAACTGGTAGTCAATCATATATTTTCCTCTTCAAACGCTAATTTTATGAAAAAGGGCGTTGCGATTAAGTTCTCTATCAAAACTCACCGTCAACGCCCCGATCGTTTAAACAATATGCCGCCTATACAAACAAGGCACCCTCTTTTACTTGTTCCTTGACAATATTGGGGCACTCAAAGCGTTCACCATATTTAGCCGCGAGCTCATCGCAGCGATTGATGAAATTGTCAAAACCATAGGTATTAACAAACTGAATAAATCCGCCCGTATGAGCCGGTGCGCCAATACCAAAGATCGAACCTATATTGGCGTCGGCAACTGAACGGAGAACACCTGTTTCTAAACACTTTAGGGTCTCGATTACTTGTCGAAACATTAATCGATCTTTGATGTCTTGATCACTAATGTCATAGTCAGCCTTGAAATATAGGTCATAGAGTGGCGGCCAAATGTTCTTAGACCCATCATCATGGTATTCATAATACCCCCCGCCATGATAGCGACCCCCTCGGCCATTATCGGTGATCATGCCTTTGATCACTCTACGAATCACATCGCCATTACCCCATTTGTCGGAAACGCCCATTTCAGCCCAAGTTTCTTGAGCCTTACGAGAAAGTTCTAGACTAGTTTCATCCTGAATTTGCAGTGGACCAACTGGCATGCCAATTGCCTTACCCAAGCTGTCTATACGTACTGGATTGGTACCCTCGGTCAACAGGTGAGCGGCTTCGTCAAGATAGGTGCCAAAGGTTCTAGATGTAAAGAAACCAAGCGAGTCATTCACAACGATTGGCGTCTTGCGAATCTGCATAGTGTAATCAAACGCTTTAGCAAGCGCTTCATCACTGGTTTTCTCCCCACAAATCAGCTCGACTAATGGCATTTTATCGACCGGTGAGAAGAAATGAATGCCTACGAAATTCTCTGGTTTAGAGCTCGCTTCAGCGAGTTGTGTAATTGGTAAAGTCGAGGTATTTGAACCCCAAAAACCATCCTCGGACAAAAAGGGTTCAATCTCTTTAGTGATATTGTGTTTCAAACCAATATTTTCGAACACGGCTTCGATGATAAGATCACAGCCTTGTAAATCTTCATTTTTGTCAGTCGGCAATATTAAATCGAGAATGCCTTTGGCTTTAACATCGTCCATACGGCCACGAGCCACTCTTTTTTGCAGTAGCTTTTCAGAATACGCCTTACCTTTTTCAGCCGCATCTTGGGAGATGTCTTTCAGTACCACTTCAATACCCGCCATAGCTGAAACATATGCGATGCCCTGGCCCATCATGCCAGCACCCAAGATACCCACCTTTCGAGTTAGATTCTTTTCGACATTCTTAGGGCGGCTAGCACCACCATTAATTTTGTTAAGCTGGAAGAAAAAGGTTGAAATCATATTTTTCGCTACTGGCCCTGTAGCGATCTTAGCGAACTCTCGCCCTTCGATGCGCAAGGCGGTATCTATGTCTAGCATCGATGCCTGAAACGCAACGTCCATCGCGGCCGTCATTTGCGGCATCAAACCACGCGTTTTCTGGCTAAGCATAGCCGGAGCCATGGTTGCTAATTGCGCATTTCTCGGCGTATTAATTGCGCCACCTGGCATTCGGTATCCTTTACGATCCCAAGCTTGAATTGCCGATAGTTCATTGTCTTTATTGTCCAGAATATGGGCTTTTGCAGCGGGTACTAACTCGTCTATGCTTGATACTACCTGGTCAATCATCCCGACGGACAAAGCTTTCGAGGGGATTAAGCGTTTACTTTCCAATATGTAGGGCAACGCTTTTTCTACTCCAATTAATTTAGTCAATCTGACCACGCCTCCCCCTCCTGGGTATAAACCTAATGAGCACTCAGGCAATCCAATCTGTACTGATTTATGATCAAAGGCAATTCGATAATTACATGCCAAACAAATCTCGTAGCCTCCTCCTAAGGCTGGGCCGTTTATCGCCGCGACGACTGGTACTGGTAGTTTTTCAATACGCCGCAAATCGGCTTTTACCTCCTCGGTTGAGTTAAAGAAATCTTCTGCTTGTTCAGGATCGGCCTTGACTAGATCGTTTAAGTCCCCGCCAGCAAAAAAGACTTTCTTTGCTGAGGCAAACACCACGCCGCTTAGCCCTTCTTCAGTCTCTAGCTTATTAATTGTTTCATTCATGGCATCATGATATTCAGCGTTCATCGCATTCACGGGGCCAGTCATATCCATGGTAACCGTTACGATACCGTCGCGGTCTTTCTCGTATCTAAATACACTCATATTATTACTCCTATACTCGTTCGATAATGCATGAGATACCCATGCCGCCGCCAACACATAGAGACAGCATTCCTGTATTCAAATCGCGGCGCTCTAATTCATTTAACATCGAGCCAATGATACAGCCGCCAGTCGCCCCCAATGGATGGCCCATGGCGATCGATCCACCGACCACATTCGTGATTTCATGACTAATGTCTAAATCTCGCATGTAGCGCATGGCTACTGATGCGAAAGCTTCATTAATTTCCCAAAGATCTATATCGTCTTTTTGCATGCCAGCCGTTTTCAGGGCTTTGTGAGCAGACGGGCCTGGTCCTGCCAACATGATTATCGGGTCACTCGAGAGAATCGCGGCGGCACGAACTTTAGCTCGCGGTGCCATATTTAGATCTTTGCCAGCTTGCTCTGAGCCGATCAGCACTGCGCTCGCTCCATCGACAATCCCTGACGAGTTGCCCGGAGTGTGCACATGATTTATACGTTCTAATGTATTGTATTTTTTAAGAATAATGTCGTCGAAACCGTATTTCCCCATTTCTTCAAAGGAAGCGCGTAAACCGCCCAGCCCTTCCATGCTGGAATCTGCTTTAATAAAGTCGTCGCGTTCTAAGATTGTCACACCATTTTTATCTCTCACCGGCACCACGGCACTGTCGAACCACCCGTTGTCTCTAGCCTTCGCTGCACGCTTTTGAGATTCGAGCGCATAAGCGTCGACGTCTTGACGCGAATATCCGTCCAAAGTAGCAATTGTATCGGCGCCGATTCCTTGCGGTACGAACCCTGATTTAACCGCAAAGGCTGCATCTCCGGCCATCGCGCCCCCATCGGAACCCATCGGCACGCGAGACATACATTCAATGCCGCCTGCGACCACGAGTTGGTCCCAACCGGCAGCGACTTTCGCTGCAGCGGAATTCACTGCCTCTAGCCCAGACGCGCAAAAGCGGTTTAATTGAACGCCGGCAACCGACTCATCCCAATCTGCGTTTTGAACAATCATCTTGGCCACATCACTACCTTGCTCACCCACAGGTGAAACACAGCCCATAATCACGTCGTCGACA
>CAYQVT010000047.1:6011-7822 GCA_964420885.1 uncultured Gammaproteobacteria bacterium | reverse complement strand
TAAGTCATTGCGTTGCTGTAACGCGCGAAACAAGCCGGCTCCCAGATCAATTGGTTTTACTTCGTGCAAAGTACCGTCCTTTTTACCTTTGCTTCTTGGTGTGCGCACAGCGTCGTAGATATATGCGGTGTTGCTCATACAGAACCCCTAATGAGTATTGATATTAGTTAGCCTTAGTGTACGCCGAGACAATCAATCAGCAATGACAAAAGCGTTGACTAAATAGGCAGTTTTTATCAGCTTTCGACACTAAATGTGCTTTAATTCGCGCATGAAAGAAATCACCATCGATTCGGCATTTGCTCGCATGTTGTTGGACGGTGCCCAAGCTAAGGGCCTAGAATGCGACCAGATACTGTTAAGCAACGGTATTTCACGGCTGACCATCGAAAAGCCCGGAACTCGAGTGCGATTGGAATCCTTCGCTTCGTTCGCGATCGAAATTATGCGCGAGCTCGATGACGAATTTCTGGGGCTCGGTGCCACTAAGCAACCAGTCGGCAGTTTCAATATGATGTGCCGAAGTTGCATCAGTGCTCGTGATATTCAACGCTCAATGAAACGCAGCGCTAATTTTTGGAATCTTTTCAACAATACTTTTCGACACAGTGTCGAAGAAACAGATGAGTCATTCACCTATATACTGACCTCTATCGAAGGAACCAATAGCCTTAACACTTATCTAATAGAAGCCATTCTCTCTTCGATACATCGGTTTCATTGCTGGCTCGGAGGGCAGTTTATTCCCTTAAGCAATGTGTGTATGAATTTCTCCGAACCTGATTACAGTAGCCAGTATCGCGCATTATTCTATGGCGCACCGATGGTGTATGAACAGAATGAGTCACGTATAGAATTCACCAAACGCCATACCCAATTGGAAATTGTTCAAACACCCGAAACATTAGATCAGTATTTAGCGGGCACGAATCTATCATTGCTGTATCAACCTAAGAATTATCGAGTCATAAGCGATCAAGTTCGCCAGTGGCTTGAGCGAAATATTAAACAAGGTAATTATCAAGCTACGCTAAGGGAAGCGTCGATACACTTTGAAATGAGCCAACAGGTATTGCATCGCCGCTTACAAGCCGAAGACCTATCGTTTAAAGAGATAAAAATGCAAACGCGTCGAGATATCGCGGTTAATTTATTATTCGACAACCAATATAAAATTGAAGAGATTGCCACATTAGTCGGTTTCTCGGAACCTAGTGCTTTTATTCGCGCGTTCAAAAGCTGGACCGGTTCCACACCGCTCGCTTATCGACATGGTAAACATTAATCAGCTAAATAGCTGAAACCCTTTAGAAAACTGCGATGGTCGTTATACTAGACACATAGAATTATTAGTGACTAAATTTCGAGATTTAACAGCATGACCTGGACAATACTGATCACCCTCGCCCTACTTTGGTGGCTTATCGCGACATTTATTTTAGCGGGGCCAGACCTAAGCCGTTACGATTCACATGTAGGGGAAATATTTGACGACCATCCAGAAGACACCGCCGCTACTAGTGACTTTTTAAAAATTCTAGCTAAGGTTCGACAAGACGCTGGTCAAACCAAATCTATCAAAGAAGGCTTCGCGTTGGTCCGCAAATTTGCAGACGAGCTTTCCGATGATCTACAAACCGATAGTGAATTTAGAGCTACCGTTGCCAATGGTGTAGATTGTGAATGGGCTATCGCCCAAGGAGTAGACACCACACGCAGAGTGTTATTTTTGCACGGAGGCGCCTTTCTTTTTGGAAGCCCTAAGGGACATCGAAAATTCTCTGACCGCCTCTCTAAACTAGCAAACGCGG
>CAYQVT010000047.1:0-6001 GCA_964420885.1 uncultured Gammaproteobacteria bacterium | reverse complement strand
CGGCGGTGCTATCAGTGGACTATCGAATGCTACCGGAGAACGGTCGCATGAAAAGTGTCAAAGATTCTCAACAAGCATACAACTGGATTCTTGAAAACGGACCATCAGGTCACGAGAACGCCAGCTTCTTATTGATTGCTGGCGATTCCGCCGGAGGGAATCTAGCATTGATGTTATCTAGCTGGAGCAAAAAAGGCGCTTCAATCCGGCCCGATGGCGTAATTGGCTTTTCACCATCAACCGATTCAACGCTCTCGTCTCCTACTATTAAAAGAAATCGCCATACCGACAAAATGCTTGGTGAAGGGCTTGGGCTATTGTTGAAGCTCCCTAAGGCTCTGAGAATGTGGGTAGGTCTATTTACTATGCGCGTGAATCCCGCCAATAAATTGGTCTCACCGGTATTCGGCGATTTGAGCGACTTACCCCCGACTCTAATCCACGCCAGCACATCTGAAATGTTATTAGGTGAGAGTATGCGATACACCAATAAAGCAATTGCTGCTGGCTCGCAGGTGAAATTGCAAATTTGGAAAGATCAAATACATGACTGGCATCTCTTCAACATGCATACTGGGTCGGCGAAACAAGCGTGGGACCATGTAAAACAATTTATCGACGGTCTTAGTGCAACGAGATAAAGGATTAGTGCTATAGAAGTTATCGAAAAGTGGTTCAACTAGAGTAAACTTAGGAGCACAACTCAACCAGCTCTATTCTGTATTCATGACCTTTCCACACGCAATATTCAAAGCCTACGATATCCGCGGCATAATCGACGACACCTTAACCACCGACATCGCGTTCAAAATTGGCCAAGCGGTTGGCAGCGAGGTTATCGCAAATGGAGGAGACAGCATTGTCATTGGTCGTGATGGCAGATTATCAGGGCCTATGCTAGCCGAAGTACTATCAAATGGGCTTCGCGCCTCGGGTGTCAATGTGATCGATATTGGTTTGGCTCCCTCTCCGGTGGTCTACTACTCGAGTTATTCGAAAAACATAACGTCGTGTATAGCGATTACCGGTAGCCATAACCCACCTGACTACAATGGTTTCAAAATTGTTGTCGATGGTGTGACCTTATCCGCTGAGCGAATCCAAGGCTTGAAGCAGCGGATTCTGGATAATGACTTCGCAAAGGGAGAGGGAACCTATGTAAGGGAGCAAGTCATCGATGAGTATATCGACAGAATCGTCAGCGACATAAAGCTCGAACGTCGAATGAAAATCGTGATCGACAGCGGAAATGGCGTCGCCGGTGCCACCGCTCCGCAAGTATTTAAAGGCATTGGTTGTGATGTTATCGACTTATTCAGCGATGTAGACGGTACGTTTCCAAACCACCACCCAGATCCGAGCCAAATAGAAAACTTACAAGACTTAATTGCTGCGGTTAAGGACAACGACGCCGAACTAGGGCTCGCATTTGACGGTGATGGCGACCGATTGGGCGTTGTAACCAAGAAAGGAAGCATCGTATGGGCTGATCGGCAAATGATTTTATTTGCTCAAGACGTGTTAAGCCGAAATCCCGGCGCTGAGATCGTGTACGACGTTAAGTGTTCGCGAAATCTGCCATCAGAAATTGAAGCTGCTGGTGGAAAAGCAACTATGTGGCGAACTGGCCATTCGTTTATCAAGGCCAAACTCAAAGAAAGTGGCGCTGCCCTAGCAGGAGAAATGAGCGGACATATTTTCTTTAAAGAGCGTTGGTTTGGATTCGATGATGGCGTTTATGCAGGTGCACGCTTACTCGAAATCTTATCGAAGCTCGATCAACAGCCTCAACAGGTGTTTGACTCACTTCCAGACAGCGTCAATACCCCTGAACTACGAATGGACTTTGATGAAGGCGAACATTATATATTTATGGATAAGCTCAAAGAGGTTGCCCAGTTTGGAAACGCCAAAGTCAGTAAAATAGACGGGTTACGAGTTGATTACGATGATGGGTTTGGACTGATAAGACCTTCAAACACGACGCCAATTTTAGTGCTTCGCTTTGAAGCAGATAACCAAGACGCCATTGCGCGAATCCAGGCCGATTTTAAGGCGGTAATTCGCCAAATAGATAAGACAATTCCCACTCCTTTCTAGTCAATAACAAAGAATTTACTTGAACCTACTTGATTCCAAACTGCTGAGTTTCATCAAAAATGGTTATGGCCGTTTTTTAGAAGCGCAACAGGTTCGAATGTCGAGTAATTTTGAGGGCCTGCCTCTGTTGGCTGTTCTAGGTTTAGTCTGTGGCGTGGTGTCTGGTGGTTTAATAATTCTCTTTCGTTTAGTGATCGAAAGTGCCGCGCAACAGTGGCTGCCAAATGGTGACAGTGAGAGTTTCGAGGCCTTAAGTGGTCTTGACCGTTTCTTATTATGCGTAGCTGGTGGGCTCGCGGTTGGTTTGATTTTGCACTTTTTGAAACCCAAAAGCCGTGGCGTCGGCGTCGTTCATGTCATTGAACGTTTGGATTATCACCAAGGGTACTTGCCGCTAAAAAACGCCGTGGTGCAGTTCATAACTGGCGCAATTAGCTTATTATCTGGCCACTCAATAGGTCGTGAAGGCCCGAGCATACATTTAGGAGCCACGGCAGGCAGCGCCTTAGGGCGCAGCTTACGCGTACCAAATAATAGCGTGCGCATATTAGTTGGTTGTGGCGTGGCTGCTGCGATTGCGGCGGCGTTTAACACGCCACTCGCAGGCGTAATATTTGCGATGGAAGTCGTGATTATGGAATACACTGTGGTCGGTTTTACTCCGGTCATAATTGCGGCTGTAAGCGCAACCACACTAACCCGAATCACCTTTGGTGATGACACCGCGTTCACCGTACCCGATCTGGAAATCAATTCCGTTCAAGAGTTGCCAATTGTGGCGTTTATGGGAGCAATAATCGGCTGTTTGGCCGCCGCTTTTATTCAAATGACCCTCATAACCAGCAGTGTATTTTCAAAACAAAAGATTTGGTTTCGCACAACGCTTGCCGGAATCATAACCGGAACCATCGCGTTCGCTCTGCCCGAAATCATGGGTACGGGATACGATACTGTTGACCACATTCTCATGATGCAAATCGGTATTGGAACAGTTTTGTTATTAAGTTTAGCCAAAACATTTACCACCGCGATCGCTGTTGGTCTTGGTATACCGGCTGGCTTAATCGGTCCAAGCTTGTTTATCGGCGCGGCGGCAGGCAGCGCAATCGCCGCAGCAATTAGCATTGCCTACCCAGATATTTCCAGCACTGCCTTTTATTCAACCTTGGGAATGGCCGCGATGATGGCTGCAACTCTCCAAGCGCCTCTCGCCGCATTAATTTACCTATTAGAACTGACAGCGGATCACGCCGTTATTCTTCCTGGAATGACAGCTGTAATCACGGCATCTTTAGTTACCAGAGTTGTATTTGGCAAGTCTTCAATTTACCAACACCTAATGTCCACACAGGGTTTGGACTATCGAAACAGCGCACTGTCTAAGGCTCTGAGGCGAATTGGAGTGGCCAGTGTAATGGAACGCAATATCATTCAACAACCGACGAGTATCTCCAGAGCCGAAGCCGAAAAAATATTACAACAAGAACCTCGCTGGATTTTGTTAACACACGATGACGATCATCGTAAAACCTGCTTACTCCCTGCAACAGACTTAGCTCGCCACCTAAATGAATTAGATCCGCAAGCCGATCAATTACTAAATTTACTGAGGATTCCTGCGAAACGCCTGGACACTGCCGCAACGACAATCGTTGCGACACTGCAAGAAGCACATGAACGCATGCAAGCAGAGCAATGTGATGTCTTGTTTATTCGTGGCGCGCACGGTGCTTCGAAAAAAAGAATCTACGGTGTCATCACGCGTGAACATATAGAGAGCAGCTACCGCGTGTAAACATCGACGATCAGGAAACATGGATGGAGTAATGAAGATAAAAAGCCAAGCTCAATGCAGAGCTCGGCTTTTTTACAAGGTACTCCTTTGATGGAGATTAAGACATCGCCTCTTTAAGCGTGGTACCCATTTCAGATGGGTTAACCGTCACGTGCACGCCCGCATCCCTAAGCGCGTCTATTTTGGATTGAGCGGTTCCTTGGCCACCAGAAATGATCGCGCCGGCATGACCCATACGTTTTCCTGGAGGGGCAGTAACCCCAGCAATAAAACCAGCTACTGGTTTGCTCATGTTTTCTTTAATCCAAGCGGCGCACTCCTCTTCATCAGTGCCCCCTATTTCACCGCACATAACAACCGCTTCAGTCTCAGGGTCATCATTGAACATCTTTAAGACATCAACATGCTTCATGCCATTCACGGGATCACCACCGATACCAACGCAAGTAGATTGCCCCATTCCGAGTTGAGTCAATTGATGAACGGCTTCGTAGGTTAATGTACCCGAACGAGACACTACACCAATACTGCCTTTCTTATGGATATAGCCTGGCATAATGCCAATCTTGACTTCCTCAGGTGTAATCACGCCCGGACAATTGGGGCCAACGAGAACCGTTTTACTACCCATTTTGCGCATACGGTCACGAGTTTTAATCATGTCCGCAACCGGTATGCCCTCGGTGATACAAATGACTAAATCCAGCTCAGCGTCCACCGCTTCATCAATGGCGGCGGCAGCAAAACGTGGTGGCACATAAATAACCGACGCATTCACACCATGCTGCTCTTTAGCCTCTGCCACGGTATTTAGAACGGGAACACCTTGAACCGTTTGCCCAGCTTTACCTGGAGTAACGCCAGCGACAAAGCAATCTCGACCATAGGCATACTCTAAACACTGTGTGGTATGGAATTCACCAGTATTACCAGTGATACCTTGAGTCACGATGCGCGTATCTTTATTAATTAAAATAGACATTGTGGTTCCCCTTATGCTTTAACCGCAGCAGCGATTTTTTCTGCGGCGTCGGCCATCGTTGTAGCCGTCTGTAATTTCACATCAGACTCGTCCAGAATGGCACGGCCCTGCTCAACGTTGGTGCCCTCAAGACGGACCACCAAAGGAACACTCAAACCAACTTCTTTGGCCGCAGCAACAATACCCGCTGCGATTACGTCGCACTGCATGATGCCACCAAAAATGTTCACCAAAATACCTTCGACTTTCGGGTTGGCTAGCATGATTTTAAAGGCTTCGGTTACTTGCTCCTTATTAGCGCCACCACCAACGTCTAAAAAGTTTGCAGGCTCACCTCCATAGAGTTGAATAATGTCCATGGTGGCCATAGCCAAACCAGCTCCATTAACTAAACAACCGATGTTGCCATCAAGTGAAATATAGGACAAACCCCATTGAGACGCCTCAATTTCATTGGCGTCCTCTTCGGTTAGATCACGATATTCGACAATCTCTGGTTGGCGATACAAGGCGTTCGAATCGATGTTGAATTTTGCATCCAATTGTCACCGGTAACCACCAATGGATTAATTTCAGCAAGAGAGGCGTCAGAGCCAACAAATGCCTGGTACAAGCCGTCTAAGAAGTCGGCTCCTTCTTCGACTGCAACTTCTGGGATGCCTATCTTAGAACAGACATCTTTTGCCTCTTCTCGGTTCAAACCCTCAGTAGGGTCCACGAAGATTTTAAGAATTTTTTCAGGAGTTGCTTCAGCCACTTCTTCGATGTCCATACCTCCTTCGGAGCTGCACATTAACACAACCTTTTGTGTTTCACGATCCACCAAGGCACCAATATAGAGCTCGTCAGCTATGTCTGCACCTTCTTCAATATATATGCGGTTTACCTGCTTTCCTTCAGGCCCTGTTTGTGGCGTTACCAGTTGCATTCCTAAAATGGCATCTGCGTATTCACGTAATTGTTCCGTGCTCGTAGCCACTTTCACGCCACCGCCTTTGCCTCGGCCTCCTGCGTGTATTTGAGCTTTCACAACCCATACATTGCCACCTAGTTCTTCGGCTGCGGCCATTGCTTCGTCTACCGAAAAGCAAGGAACACCGCGAGGCGTGGTCACCCCGTATTTC